>WRJV01000187.1 GCA_009778415.1 Clostridiales bacterium
TTTGAGAAGGGAAAGCCCTGCCGTCTGTGAAAGCAGATATTCAAGTTCCTCTCGCGTAATAGTTTCGCCGCCAAGGCTCAGCTTGAGGTCAAATGACAGCAGCGCGTCAAGCCCCACTTGGGAAGGTTGTTTTTCACCAATTGAGACAGCCACTTTCACAGTGTTGTACTTCTTTTTCCACCAGTCGGGCATGCGGCACATGATGCCGCACTCCTCGTACAAAGGGATTTCCTTCAAAAACGTGTAAGCTTCCCCGGCAGTGAAACGCAACGGCGAAAACAGTTCTCCGCTTTCAACAAGCTCCGAGATGAAATCGCTCTTGTCCGCCGCCCTGCTGACTGTCGAAAGCAGCTGGAGCAGCAGCCCTTGGTTCCCCTTGTATTCAAGCAGCGCGTTTTTTAGCGGGACGTGCTCCGCTTTTTCCGAACCTTCTGATTTCCGGCTATACGTGGCGAGGAAGGCGAAGGGGCATTCATCTGATTTGTTTTCTACAAGGTGGAAGAAAACCCGGCCAGCGACGTTGATGTTGCTGTTGTGTACAAGCAGGTACTGGGCAGCGGTGCCGTCAAACCCTTCAAGTTCGGCCTCAAAAGCCCTAGTGAGCTTTTCCCACATTCCTTCCAGCCACTGGGCATCGATGAACTCGGCTCCGATCGCGAAAGGCGTCTTTTGGATTATGTGGCCAACTTCTTCAGGCGCAAGGGGCGCTGCACTGCGGGTAATTTCCAGTGTAGGGTCTTTCGACAGCTTTTCGATGAAAAACGCAGCAAGCCCGTGCAGGAATAGAAGCGACGCAGACATATCAGCCGACTTGTCTGCAAAACCGAAGTAGAGCAGGGCTTTGTCCGGTTCTGCCCTGAAATCAGCGAGCAGCGCGTCGTTTATATAAACCTGCTTGTCCATTGTGGCCTCGGTGTCTAGGATGACGCCGCTTTCGGTAAATACGGCGATTAGTTTTTCCTTTGACTGTGTGTCCATCTAGCCTCCTCTATTTTTCCAAAATGCAGCCTTATTCATCAAAAATATGACTCTCTGAAAAGTGCCCTATATGCAAATACTTTGCCGTGCGTTGAAAGCGCTATTGGTTTCTTGTCAATGTTCAAAGGGTCGTACACTAGAAATTCACCGTCTTTTGCGCCGACAACCAGCACCCAATGTGTTACGCCGCTGCCCATGTACTTCACGTTGATTATCGGGAGCAGCCCCGATTTCAAGTCCTTCTCTATCGTCGCGCTCGATGGAATCCTCGAATATTTGTAATCGATTTCGGGGAAAACGTCGTTAATCTTGTGCCAAATCAACATGTTGCCTTGGTAGCCAGAGGCTGCAGCCATTTTAGCATTGAATTCACCTGGCGTAACAGATATGCCCAAATCTGTTACGGCACTTGCCGCACAAGCAACCAAGCAGCCTGCTCCTGCCAAGCTGCTCGTTGAATCGCCTATCAGATCGCTTCCCCATTCGGCGTCGCTTTGCAGGAAATGCTGGACATCATGTATCTCAAAATCCTGAGATGGCTTCAAATAAACCCCTTTGGTTTTTATATGATAAGCCCGGCCGGCGTATGAAGCAAAAACTACGCCAATGACAAGGATTATTGATAGTACTATGACGAAAACGCTTGTCAACTTGCTTCTCATCATTTTATATTTGCCCAGCCTCCAGTCCTGCCACAGAAGAAACGATGTCGCCCAGCTTCGCTTTCATAAACACCTCGTATGGAATGCCGTGCTTCCCGATTAGTATCAGCTTTGCTTTCGGAAAGCGCTCTGCAAACGCCTCCGCTGCTTTTTTGGAGATGCTCTCGTCCCCACTCTTTACTTCAATACCGATGACTTGATTGCCGTATACGACTACGTAATCGACTTCTGCACCGTTTTCGCGCCAATAATAGAGGGACACGTTCGCTAGTTTGTTTGCTTGGTTGACCAGATGGGCACCAACTGAACTTTCAAAAATGTTCCCCCATTCTGCCCGGTTCATTAGAGCTTCTCCAAATGTGAGCTCACTCATGGCAGACAGCAGTGCTGTGTTGTGAACTTGGAATTTGGGTATCGTCCCTTTCGTTTCGATTTTACGCCCGCTGTATTTGTTCAAACCAGACAGCAATCCAGCTTGGTCTAGAAGCCTCAAGTACTTTGCCAGCGTTGTTGTATTGCCGACGTCCTGTAGTTGCCCAAGCATTCTGTTGAAGCTCATGATTTGGGTGCTGTAGCAAATGCCGACCTCAAGCAACTGTTTTAACAGTGCAGGTTTATCAATCTTTGACGTCATCAAGATGTCACGGATCACAATCGGCTCAACAATTGCGTTGCGTATGTATTCTTTGAACCGGAGCTCGTCGTTGACAAATACAGCTGCGCCTGGATACCCGCCAAACCACTGGTATTGTTCCGCAGAAAACCCAAACGCTTTTTGCATTTCGGCAAAGCTCCAGTGTTCTGCGTAGTTCAGTTCGTACCTCCCTGCCAGTGACTCGGATAAGCCGTCCATGAGGAGTAAACGGGAGGAGCCAAGCAAAACGAGCTTTATGTCGCGACCTTCACGAGTATCTCTGTCCCAATGTTTTTTTACTGCTGTGCTCCAGTCGGAGATTTTCTGCAGCTCGTCGAGGATCAGAACCGCGTTTTTTTTCTTTTCCAGTTGCATCCGGATTCGCAAGGACTCCCAAACCTGGTCTATCCACTCAGCCCCGTAAGTAATTGCACCGTCTGCACTGTGGTATTCCGCAAGCCCGCTTGTTTTGCTCTGCAAAGCCAGCGCAATCGTCGTTTTGCCTACCTGTCTTGGCCCAGCTATTACCTGAATGAACCTCCGAGGTTCACGAATGCGCCCAAGCAGCGTACCTAATAGCGGCCTTTGATAATCCATGCGAAACCACCTTCTGTTTGCCCATTTTTACTCAATCGTATGAGCATTTTTACTCAATGACATGAGCAATCTTGCTAACATTTTATATTATCTTAAGCTATTTTGCAACCACTTTTTGCGGATCAAACACGAAAACATTCAACTCGCCGTCGTGCCCGCACTCGCCCATGCGCGGTGAGTTGGTTGGCGGTAAACAGCCTCGATGAATTTATCGGGGTATTTAGTGGGGAAAACAACAACAAGCGTGTGCCGTTTGTATATGAATTCTCTTCGATGCTCAGACAGTGCGGATGCTATAATACCCTCCTCAGCTCCCCTGCCACGCTGCAAAGCCAAGAACGGAGCTCCTGTTTTTCCCATTGTGCAAGCCCCCGCACCCAATCGCTGTAATCCAGCTCCGGCTTCCAGTCCAGATCAAGCTCCATGCCTTTCGGCGCATTGTTTATTAGCATTTCGTCCATTGGGCTTGCCAATTCAAACTCGTTAGCAAAGTTGTTGTACCTTTTTAACCGTTCGCTTATGCAGGCTTCGATTGTTTCGATTGCCCCGGCGAGCACGAGCTGCAGCTCTTCGTCGCCTTGGCGGCGGCTTCGGTCAAGCCTGACTTTCAAATACCATTCACGAAGCGCATATGCCTGCACGATGAACTCGGCATTCATCTCGCGTATGCTGTCCAGCCGCTTCTTCGAGAAAACGGGCTTGCTTGGCACCAGCCCCACCCCGTCGTACCTGCGGCTTTCTGCGCTTATGCTCCCGGTTGAGTCAACCGATGACCTTCTCGCAATCTGCCCGGCAGGGAGCATTGCGCCAAACCCTACAGAAAACGGTCCTACTATACCCGACAGCCCACCGAGGAAAATCCTGTCCTGATCGAGGAACACCCCTTCAGTGACGTTTCCAACCAGTGACGGCGTGGCTTTGTCGCCGCTTTTGCCCCATGGCGTGAAGTTGAAATGGATAAAGCCGCTGCCCACCTCAGTGTGGTCTTTTCTGGAGCTGCCACCGGATATCAACGCGTCACAAAAGTTGATCAGGGACCCCAACGTGACGCTGTTCATCAGTATTGATTGCTTTAGGCCGACGGCATGGGCGGTAACAGCGTCTTCTTCCAGCAAGGTTCCCGCCCTAAAGTGCGCATTCGCACCTGCTTTCGCCCGAGGGAGCAGCGTTGTTTCTGCAAGGTAGCCGCTGGCCACTTCCGCGTGCGCACCAACTATCGTATCCTGTATTGTTGCAGGCCCTTCGGTTCCAATTTTCGCAAATGATCCTACCAAGGTTCTAGCCCCCTCTAGGCGGGTGCCCGGAAACAGCGTACTGCCCGGAAAGATTCTTTCTATGTCAACTTCCTGAGCGACATATGTCTGCCTGGGGTCAATTACCTTTACGCCTTTGATTTCAAGTTTTTTGATTCTGTCATTGATTATGTCGTTGATGTCTTCCATCATAGCAACCCCTCTGCCGCCCTCACTATGTCGCTTACGTCCATCGCGTACTTCGCAAGCAGCTCGTCCGGCTTGCCGGACTCCCCGAACACGTCGCGTTGTCCTATAAACGCCATCTTCACTGGGCAGCTTGACACTACAGCTTCTGCTACGGCACTGCCCAATCCGCCGATTACGGAGTGTTCCTCTGCCGTCACTATTCCTCGGGTCTCTCGCGCAGCCTTGACAATCATCTCTTTGTCCAGCGGCTTGATGGTGTGCATGTCTACAACTCTTGCGTCCACGCCCTTTTCCGCCAATACCGACGCCGCTTCCAAGGCTTTCCCGACCATTATCCCTGTTGCGATAACCGTCACGTCCTTTCCATCCCTGATGCAGCTGCCCTTTCCTATTTCAAGCTCCGCGTCTTCTTTGTAGAACACAGGGACTGCCGCCCGGCCGAGCCGCATGTAAACAGGACCGTCAAGCTCAATCGCCCTTTCCAGCAGTATCTTAGCAGAAACGCCGTCGCTGGGGTTTATCACCGTCATCCCCGGGATCGTCCTCATCAATGCGATGTCCTCGAAAGTCTGGTGGCTTGCGCCGTCCTCTCCCACGGTGATCCCCGCATGGGTCGCGCAAATCTTCACGTTGGCTTTTGTATAACCAATTGAATTCCTGATTATCTCGAAGGCCCTGCCTGTTGCGAACATCGCGAACGTGCTGGCGCAGACTGTCTTGCCCGATATGGCCAGTCCGGCTGCCACTGCGTACATGTTCTGCTCCGCTATCCCCATGTTGAAGAACCTTTCCGGGTAGGCTTTGCCGAATTCAGCCGTCATAGTAGACTTTGAAAGGTCTGCGTCCATGACGACCAAATTGCTGTACTTGGCGCCAAACTCCACCAAGGCCTTGCCGTACGCTTGTCTTGTCGCCATCTTTTCCATTACCACTCACCCCCTAGTTCCAGCAGCGCCTGCTTTGCTTCTTCGTCGTTTGGCGCTTTCCCGTGCCACGCTGCGTTGTTCTCCATGAAGCTCACCCCTTTGCCTTTGCAGGTCTTGGCGACAATTGCCGTGGGCTTTCCCTTGCAGTTTCTCGCTGCCGCAAAAGCACCCCTAATCTGCTCAAAGTTGTGTCCAGCAATAACAGTCACGTTCCAGCCAAACGCCGCAAACTTCTTATCCACCGGCTTTACAGCCATGACCTCGTCGTTTGGCCCGTCTATCTGAAGGCCGTTCCAGTCGACTATTGCAACCAGGTTGTCCAGCTTGTAGTGGGCAGCAGACATCGCAGCTTCCCATACTATGCCCTCTTGTAGCTCGCCGTCCCCCAGCACGACGTACACCCTGCCTGTATTGCCGTCTAGCTTATTTGCCATAGCCATGCCTACTGCTGCGCCAAACCCCTGCCCCAGCGAGCCCGTCGACATCTCCACTCCCGGCACTTTACGCAAATCAGGGTGGCCCTGAAGCTTGCTCCCGATCTTCCGAAGGCTTTCAAGGTCCTTTTTCGGGAAAAACCCTCTTTCCGCAAGTGCGGCGTACTGAACCGGGCCCGCGTGGCCCTTCGACAGGACGAACCTGTCTCTGCCTTCCATTTTGGGGTTTCCCGGGTCGATGTTCATCTCGTCAAAATACAGCGCCGCTACTATGTCTGCCGCAGACAGCGACCCTCCCGGGTGCCCCGAACCTGCGGCGTGTATCTCCTTTACGACGCTAATCCTGATGTTCCTTGCCACGTCTTCCAAAACCTTGTGCTCCATTGACTTCCTCCAAACTACCAACTACAAACTACAAACTACCAACTACCAACTCCCAACTACCAACTACC
>WRJV01000188.1 GCA_009778415.1 Clostridiales bacterium
CTCAAATCAATTATCCTGAAATACAGATACATCCGTGCGCGCACGCAACAAGCAACACGGATGTAATGGCGCGCAGGCTTATCGAGCAGATCGACCTGATCCCGGATATTCGGGGGGTTTTCTGCACCGGTTACACCAGTACTTCCGGAGCGCTTGACGCTTTGGACGAGCTTGGCCGCCGGGATATACTCCTCGTTGGCTACGACCTTACCACTAAAACCGCAAAAGCACTAAAGGAAGGCCGCGTTAACGCGCTGATCGTTCAAGATCCGTATCAACAGGGGTATAAAGCGGTGCAGCTTCTTGCGCGCCATCTCCTGGAAGGCTATCTGCCCGAAAAGCCGCATCTGTATATAGAAAACCGGATTGTTTTAAAGAGCAATCTTGATACATATTATGAGGAGGACCGTTTACGAATATGGCAGACTTTTTAAACACAGATTTTCTGCTGGACAGCCGGACCGCCAATGCGTTGTTTCATGATTATGCTTCGATTATGCCGATCATTGATTATCATTGCCACATAGATCCTTCTGAGATTTACTTGAACAGGCGCTATAACGACCTCGCGGAGATTTGGCTGGGCGGCGACCACTATAAATGGCGCTTGATGCGCGCAAACGGCGTGGGGGAAGACCTCATCACCGGCTGCGGCCCTGGTTGGGAGAAGTTCAAAGCGTTCGCCGACGTTCTGCCGCGCGCGCCGGGAAATCCTGTATATCATTGGGCGCATTTAGAGCTTCAGCGTTATTTCGGATATGAGAAACCATTAAATCCCGGCACTGCCCGGGAAATTTGGGATTATTGCAACGACAGGCTTGCCGGGGACGAGGGGCTGCGGGTGCGAGGGATCATAGAACGCTCGAAAGTGGAAGCCATCGTAACCACGGACGATCCTGCCGATAGCCTTGAGTGGCACAGTAAGCTCGCGTCCGACGAAACATTTAAAACCAGGGTGCTGCCCGGCTGGCGCCCGTTTCTGGCTATGGATATTGAAAGCGCCGGGTTTCCTTCGTATATCGAAAAGTTAGGGGACGCCTCCGGCATATGCATCGGGGACTATAGCTGCCTTCAAGAGGCCATGCTGCGCCGTATGAGGTTTTTTAAGGAACACGGGTGCTGTTCCTGCGACCATGGCATAAGGCGTATCGTCTTCTCGCCTGTTTCTGAGGCGCATGTAAACGAGATATTTATAAGGCGTCTGCGCGGGGAAATACTTACAAATGAGGAAGCGGAGCAATACAGATACGCGATGCTTACCTTCTGCGCAAAAGAGTACGCCCGTCTTGGCTGGGTGATGCAGCTTCATTTGGGCGCTGTCCGTGATGTGAATACAATTATGTATGATAGACTGGGACCTGATTCCGGGTTTGACTGCGCGGATTCCGGAAGCGGCCTTCAGGGAACAGCAGGATTTCTGAATGCGCTGGAACAAGACGGCTCACTGCCGAAGACTATTATATTTTCTATCGATCCCGCAGATAGCCAGGCTATAAACTCTCTGGCAGGGTGCTTCACACAGGAAGGCGTAAAGGGGAAAGTGCAGCAGGGAAGCGCGTGGTGGTTCAACGATACATTTACAGGTATAAAGAAGCAGATCACCACATATGCCGAAACAGGCGCGCTCGGCTGCTTTTTGGGAATGCTGACCGACTCAAGATGCTTTCTGAGTTATGCCCGCCATGAGTACTTCCGCAGGATCCTCTGCAGCATCCTCGGAGGTTGGGCAGACAGGGGATTGTACAGTTCAGATGTTGAGTGCCTGGGCGGGCTTGTGCAGGATATCTGCTATAACAATGTAAAGAAATTCTTCAATTTCTGATATGATCAGCAAGCCCTGCTTGGGGCAGGTTTGCAGCTTGCAAAGGAGAGTGAGAATATGACTGATGCGCAATGGACGCTTTTTCGATCGATCCTCCGCGGCGAGGCAAGCGGCCTGAATGTAGGCCTCATTGCAGACAGCCCTTGGATTCCGGGGTACTGCGGTATATCAACGATTGATTTTTTTGCGCGCCCGGAAGAATGGTTTGCGGCGTACATGAAGATCAAGAAGGATTTCCCTGAAGTTTTATTTCTGCCCGACTGGTGGGTGGAGTATGGAATGGCGACAGAGCCATCCGGATTTGGCGTCAAAATAAATTTCTATGATTCCAATCTGCCGACCGTACATCACCTGATCGACGATATGGATAACGCCGGGGAAATCATTGACCGTATTATGCTGCCCGATCCGCGCAAAGACGGGCTGATGCCGCTTGTCTTAAACCTTCAGCGCAGTGCCGTATCCAAACTACAGGACACCGGCGAGCGGATAAGGATCGTAAGCTCACGCGGCCCGCTTACAATTGCATCGCATTTATTTTCAGTCACCGAGTTGCTGATGTGCGTCAAGACTGACCCCGAGCCTGTGCACAAACTCTTGAAAATCACGACGCAGCTTTGCAAGGATTGGCTGGACGCACAATTGGAAAACGTAGGAACTGCCGAAGGCATACTCGTTCTGGACGATGTAAGCGGGTTTTTCAACCACGATGACTATATGGAGTTTGCCCACCCTTATCTGAAGGAGATTTTCTCCGGATTCCCTGAATGCCTGCACCTGTTTCATAATGATACGGATAACGATACGTGCTTCTCACATTTGGATGATATGGGCGTCGACCTGTTTAATTTCACGCATAAGAAATCTATCAGCCGCGCGCGCGAATTAGCGGGAGGCAAGGTGACGCTGCTGGGCAATATCCCGCCGATGTCTCTGGCCAGAAACACACCGACAGAGGTCTATGCACTGGCAAAAGACTGCATAAGCGAGTATGTCTCATCCAACGGCGGTATTACGGGCCTCATACTCAGCGTCGGCGGCGGCGCGCCAATGGAAGCAAAGGGCGAATGCATCGAAGCTATGGTCAATGCCGCCAGGGGGTTGTAACAGAAAAGACCGGCAATGGGCGAATAGTACACGTCTTCTAAGACACGGGGACGGTTCTCTTGTCTTGTCATCAAATGATAAGGTTTACTATATGCACTAACAGGGTAAAGCTTATTGCCACGACAAATGAGGCTGAATACCAAGACAAGAGAACCGTCCCCGTGTCTTCCCCGTGTCTTAAAAATTACGTAGTTCTATGATGTATCAGCTCGATTGCATCCAAGATATTGCGCTTGGTCAGTATAGCACTACACCTACATACAGATTTTGAAATAAGATAATCCTCAACATTTAGAAATAAATCCAAAAGTTTTGGGACATCAGAAGCACCCCCGAGTTTGCCGAGTAGATAAGCGGAGTACAGGCAAGTATCCTCATGTTCATTATCAAGAAGCAAATTACTTCTTGCGATTTCCAGCAAACCTGGGTCGTTTACTTTGTAGAGATGCTGCATTGCGAGGAACCGCTCAAAATCATCGCCTTCCAATGCCGCTTTCTTTTCATCGTCGGTTAGCGATTTACAGGTTTGAGAAGTTATTTCAATAACGGTATATTTAATCCGCCCGACTTTTTTTCTTATGATGAAATCTGAAAAAATGATGTCCATGAAGCCGTCGTCGATTTGAACACGAAAATGATAGAGCGGCTTTTTATTCTCAGTAGCTAGCTTTTTCAGCAAAGCAGTTTCTTTGAAGCGACCGTTAATATAATCATTGGCCATGATAATGCGTTCGCTGTGAAAATATTTCGTTCCTTTGAACGTCAGAATATAGGTTAAGCTATCAATATTTTCAGCTATATATGCCCTGCGGGTGTTATCGTCGCCCTTCAATTTGTTCCATGTATCTTCTATATCACGATAACACTCAATGGTCAGCGTCACTAACCCCCTCCGATGGTTAACAGAGATATTATCAATCTTGCTGTCATGGAAGTGGTCGTACCATAAATAATTACGGACTCCTTTGTTGTCCGGGCAGGCTATTTCGTGCTCGTAGTTATCCATATTCAAACCTCACTCGCAGCGTTTAGTTTGGCAATGCGAATTTCAGCTCTTTCTGAATGCTAGACGGTAATTTTCCATTCAATTCAAGAATCAGTTTCTTTATCACACCGCTTTGCTTTTTGCTTGGCAAGGCAAAGGATCGATTGAAGCTGAACAGCCAACGGTTAATTGCTGTCAACGACTTCTCTTTAATCTGTTCGTCATTACAGAAAACAGCCTCAAGCATATAAATTATACTTGACCATTTTGATGCGGAAAACAAAATATCCAAGCATTTGAGCTTTGTGTGCTTATACGCTGTGGTCGCAAAGACTTCTCTCACTTTTTCATAATCCTGCGAACTCGTTTTCATAATAAGATTCCGCGCGGTTTTTACGACGCCTGCTCTGGCGTCGTCCAACATTTCCGTTATGGTGAGGCTATATTTTTTGCTATCTAACCTCATAAGTGAAGCCATCGTAGACTTCACAACGGAAAGACGAGCATCATCAAGGTATTTCGATAATATGACTGCATCGCCTGACTGACCATTTTCACCTATGCCGAGTATTGCTGCGGTGGTACATCGGTCAAGATTATCGAAATAAAAATCACGGAAGTCAAACTCCGGCGTTTGCTTTTGAATGACCTGTTGTGCGGACTCCCTTAATACGGCGCTTTTATCAAGTAAAAGACTTTTGGTAACAACATAGGTGCTGTCCATGTTGTTGTCGAGTAGATATTGAAATGCCAGCATACGATTCACAGGGTATTTATCGCGTAAAAACACTTCAACAACACTACTCAAGTTTTGTTCAAGGCTACTTAGTTTTCTGAAAATCGCCGCACGTAAAAATGGCTCCGGTTCGCGGGTCAATCGCTCAAAAGCCATTTCGATTTTTGGCGGCGTGACACCAAATAAAGCATCAACGCAAATCCTGCGAGTCCTTACATTTTTGCTTTCCAATCCTTTCAGCAAATCAGATAAATGCTCCGGTGCTGTCAACACCTCAAAAAAGCGAGTGGTGTATTCTCCGTGAGAACCTCGGCTGCTCCATTTTAGCTTTTCTGCAAAGGGCAACGCCGCAAGGATTTCCCCATCAGATAATCTTTGCAAACGATATGTAAATGCTGTACCAGCTGCCTGCAGTACTTGCTGCACCCAATCGTTTTGCCGCAGAATAATATATGGCAAGGTTCCATCATAATTTTGCATTAACTTAACAGCTTGTTCTCGTATAAAACCACTAGGATTAAATGAAGCAAAAACAGTAAGCGCCCGTTTGTCCTGTATATCCATTTGGGATGTGAAAAAGTTATTGAAGTTCAGATCACGCCAGTTAATGCTCCACTCCATTGACGTGGTTTGGCGCATTTGCTCATCAACGCGAACTATATCATCAAATGAAAGGGAATCAAGAATGTCGCGTAACGCCTTCGCTGCAGTTAATTTTGATGGTTCATGGTTTTCTGCAAAAACGCAATAAATCCACGGTATACGGCTTAGATCCCCGCAATAAAGAGCTTCAATATTTTTGTCTAACTGGTTCCCGAACCAACCTGGTTTTTGCTTCCAAAACATTTCATCACCACTAATATACTATGATTATACCATGAGCGCAGCGAATGGTATAATGTGTCATCTTTCGCGGTTCCCGCGCAGCGGGGAGCGAAATGACTTAAATCTAATGTATAATGATTGCGCAGTAATCATTATACCACATTCAAAAAATATTTTTGGAAAAGGCGCAAGAATCCGCAAAATCTTACCATAAGACGTGCTTTCTGTGTCCGTTCGGTCACTTAACCCTATCAAGTGGAAAGGAAAATGCGAACGTCTCCCCGACGAAGAAACATCGGATTGAGTTCGCATTTAGCCCTGATGGCGAGACTGTCCGAAAAGTACACACCAGAGACAGCGCACCAAGATCCGAACCAGCCTCGTTAGAATACTACCATGGAAATGATGCGCCTGTCAAGGTTTCAAACCGTAGAGAAAAGCAGTGTAGACACCCATCAAACCATTGCAAATACAGGAAAAATGTGGTATACTGATAGCGTGAGAACAGTGTACAAGGGGCTGAGGATATGGGGTATAAAGAGAAAGAGTCCCGGGAACAAGTCATGCTGCTACCGGATAGCATATAGGATTATGTGGGCGAGGACAACCCGGTACGGGTGATAGACGCGTTTGTTGACAGCCTTGATTTGGTAGCGCTCAAATTTACGAAAAGC
>WRJV01000189.1 GCA_009778415.1 Clostridiales bacterium
TTTATTTATATTGTACCATGTAATTGTTGACAACTGTATGGCAACAATGTATAATGAAAAAAAGATTTTTTTGAAAGGCGGCTGTCAGATGAAAGTTGACAGGCTTGTCAGCATTATTATGGTACTCCTCGATAAAGAGCGCATAGGCGCACGGGAGTTAGCAGATATGTTTGAAGTCTCACCTCGCACAATATACCGCGACATAGACTCTATCAACATGGCAGGTATTCCTGTCTACGGGGCGCCGGGAGTTAGCGGCGGCTTTGAAATCATGCAGAAATACAAGATTGATAAAAAGGTTTTTTCGACTGCCGACCTTTCTGCTATCTTGATGGGGCTTTCCAGCCTTTCCAACATGATACGAGGCGATGAACTGGTAAACGCCCTTGCGAAAGTCAAGAGTTTTATCCCTGCTGACAAAGCGAAAGATGTTGAACTAAAGGCAAATCAAATATATATAGATTTAAGTCCGTGGATGGGCAACGGGAACATACAGCCATATTTGGAAATTATCAAAACAGCATTACAGGAAAACAAGCTGCTTTCGTTTGAATATGCAGACCGCTACGGAAACGAAACCGCACGAACAGCCGAGCCGTATCAGCTTGTAATGAAAAGTAGTCAATGGTATTGGCAAGGGTATTGCCTTACAAGAAATGATTTTCGCCTATTCAAGCTATCCCGAACATCAAACCTGCAAATACGAGAGGAAACTTTTACACCGCGAGATTATCAAAATCCGCAGTTAGATGTTACGGATATTGCGGCAACTATGCAGAAAAATATCAAAATCCGTATTCACAAATCAGTCATGGACAGAATTCTTGATTTTTGCACTTATGAACACTTTTCGCCTGACGGTAATGAGCACTACGTTGTCAGTTTTCCTTTCATAGAGAACGACTACCACTATGACATTCTTCTCAGTTTTGGGGATAAATGCGAGTGTTTAGAGCCATTACGCATTCGCTCGGAAATGAAACAGCGGATACATGATATGGCTGTCTTGTACGGTGTTCGGCATTTGCCTTAAAAGAAAGTCAACTGCGCCGATATCTGCCATTACAGCCACACTCCAATCAAATCCTGCGCTTTTTTATATACGCGAAGCTGTTTTGCATAGGACGCAAGATTTTTTATATTTTTCACTCACATAATACGGTTTGATAAAAGGGTATGCCAAATTAAGCCGCGACTTTGAAATGCTCCGGCTGACCGCTAAATGCCACTCCAGCGGAGTACGGTTGCTGTATCCGTAATGAAATAACGCCGTATCCATGCACATAACCGCTTCGGGGAACAGCTTCGCAATTATAGCGGCATCATTCGGTTCGTCAATATTCGCAAGCTGATAATATCCATTAACAAGCCTTAAATATATCGAACATAGAAATTTACCCCTTGACAAACCAGAACATATGTTCTATCATTATTAGTACAACCCCTGTTCGAGGTGGCAGATATGGAGAGGGTGATAGCGCACTCTGATTTGAATTGTTATTACGCATCTGTTGAAATGCTCAGGAACCCGCGCCTGCGCGACGTGCCGATGGCGGTCTGCGGCAGCAGGGCGGAGCGCCACGGGATTGTCCTGACGGCCAACTACATCGCGAAAAGGCGCGGAGTCAAGACGGGCATGGCAAACTGGGAAGCGTGCAGGGTTTGCCCCGGGCTGTACACTGTGCCGCCCCGCTACAGCGACTACTTGCAGTTCTCCGCATTTGTGAGGGACATATACTCCGAGTACTCGGACCGCATTGAGGCCTTCGGCATAGACGAAAGCTGGATCGACCTTACGGGCTGCGTGTCGTCTTTCGCCCAAGGGGAAAAGGCTGTCCATGAAATACGGGGCAGGGTGAAGCGGGAGCTCGGCCTGACGGTTTCCATCGGCCTCTCCGACAACAAAGTGTTCGCAAAGCTCGGGAGCGACATGAAAAAGCCCGACGCCTGCACAGTCATACCAAAGGAAAAGTTCAGGGAGATTGTCTGGCCGCTGCCTGTCGGCGACCTGCTCTACGTGGGGAGGGCGACAGAGGTGAAGCTGCGGAGCCGGTACATTGAAACCATCGGAGGCCTTGCGAGGGCCGACCCCGGCAACTTGAAGCGCTGGTTCGGTAAAGTCGGACTCGTACTCTACGCTTTCGCAAACGGCGAGGACAGGACGCAGGTGGCGGCCTGCGGCGTCGAGCCCCCGGTCAAGAGCGTCGGAAACAGCCACACCTGCCCTCGCGACCTTGCATGCGACCAGGACGTGAAGATAATGATATACGCCCTTTCAGACAGCGTAGGGGCGAGGCTCATGGAGTACGGCCTAAAGGCGACGACGGTTGAGTTTTCCTATGTGAATACGGATTTGACTGCGCATGCGGTAAGGCAGGCAAAGCTAGAGAGCCCCACCGACATCTCCGGCGAGATTGCAGACGCGGCGTTCAAGCTTTTCAAGCGGCATTACAGCCACTGGCCCTCCCCCTTGCGAAAGATTGGGGTTCGGGGGTGCGGCCTCGTCAGCGCGGATTTGCCGCAGCAGCTTTCCCTGTGGGAAGACGCCGCGCAGGCAGAGAGCAAAGAAGAGCTTGAGCGCACGGTAAACTGTCTGCGGGGGCGTTACGGGAACAAGGTTATACAAAGGGCGATCATGTACTTGGACACGGACCTTTCGGGGGTGGACGCAAAGCGCGACCACTTGATCCACCCGGTAGGCTTGTTTAAATCCGGTGCCATCCAAATTTGAACCGCAAAGCTGCTGCAAGCGGTTTGCTGCGAAGTTCAAGGAAAGGGGGGCTTGCCATGGGGCGGCTGTGCGAATACAACAGCGCGGCAGACAATGGCCAAGCGGGCAAATACTCAATAAGAATCCCGCTGCGGATGACTCAGCTCACAGAGCGCGACGGCCGTGCCTGGCCGCTGGCTTTTGAATGGAAAGACGCGGGCGGGGAGGCCGTGAGGGTCAAAGTCGACAGGGTTGTTTCCGTAGCCCCGTGCGCCGAGCAAAAGAGCGGCTCCGTTGGGGACCGCTACGAGTGCGACATCGGCGGGCGGCTGGAATACCTTTACTATTCCAAGCTTCAGCCGCGCAAGTGGTTCAAGGTGCAGGAGGTCAGCGAGGCAGAATACAACGCCTATTACAAATTGCCGGGCGAACCGGGCAAAAAGCCGAGAGCGAACGTGAGTCGCTAATCACCGCGCTAGTGCGCAGTGCGCGGGCACCGCCCGCGTGAGAGGAGGATATGGAAGTGTGCGGAAGGTACTACGTGGAAATTGACGAAAATGAACTGCGCGACATAGTAGATGCAGTCATGAAACATGAAGAAGAGCACCAAGAACAGTTGAAAATCAAGCTGTACGGCGAGGTGTTCCCGACGGATTTTGTTCCCGTGCAGACGGGCGTCGGCCAATTCCAAGCTATGAAGTGGGGGTATGCAGGTTTTGACAAAAGGCCTGTCATAAATGCCCGCAGTGAAACTGCCCTGACAAAGCCGATGTTTATGGAATCAATGAAGCTGCGCCGCTGCCTGGTGCCTGCAAGCGGCTACTATGAGTGGAAAAAAGAAGGAAGCAGGAAGGTGAAGCACAAGATATACATCCCCGGGCATCCGATGTTTATGGCCGGGTGCTACCGGCAGGAGCCGGGGAACCCCTTTAAGAGTTTCGTCATCCTTACGAGGGCGGCAGCCGGCGGCCTTGAAGAAATACATGGCCGCATGCCCGTCATCATCCCGAGGGGTTATGCCGCAAACTGGCTGCACGAGGGGCCAAACGCCATAAGCAAAGCCTTGACGGAGCTGGCCTTTGAACAAGCCACTTAAATCAAGCCACTTAATTCAAGCATGTCGGCGCTGCTGACACAATATCACTTGACAAAGGAACTGCTTCCATAGTTCGTGGCTTGCAGAATAAACTGAGCGACCTCTTGGGGCGTTTCCTTCATGTCGTTTAGCACCCAATTGCGGATGATTGCTGCCGACCCGTTTGAAATGAACACATAAAGCATGTCAAGCTGCCTGTCAGACGGGTTTCGGAGCTTTTGCTTCCATCCGTCTAAAAAACTGTCGTAGGCGCTGTTCATGAGCTTGTTGATGAGTTCATAATCCCCGCTTGTGACAAAAAGGATTTTGCACAACGAACGGTGTTCAGCTAAATGGCTCATCAACCCCGTTATCATTTCCAGCGTGTCCATTTCTTTTGTCTGCCTTTTGTCCTGAAGAGTCTTGACTTCGGCGGCAAACTCGTCCTGCACTTGCCTCAGCAAGTCGAACTGATCGTTGTAGTGGGCGTAGAACGTCCCTCTGTTGACATCTGCCAAATCGCAGATTTCCTTGATTTGGATTTTATTGATGGGCTTGTCTGCCATTAGTTTCAATAGGCTTTCCTTCAATACCATCTTTGTGTATTTGATTCTTCGGTCGCTCACCAGATTTCCTCCAATCGTCGTTTGCTGAACATATTATTGTATAGATGTTTATTATTGTACATATATAAATTATCTGATGGTTGATTGTTTATTTACATGTATTATAATATCATCAATAGTAAAAGTCAATAATTGTTAGGTATTTGAGGAGGGATTATTTATGAACAACAAAAACAAGCGCAAAAACGGAAACGGGGCGTTGCTGTTTGTGCTGCTGGCCGGAATGTTTGTAAACTTGCTGAATGTTTCAATCATCAACGTCATGCTGCCGAAGATCATGGATCAGTACCAGGTTTCGGCGGCGGTGGCGCAGTGGCTGTCAACTGGATTTATGTTATCGACTGGAATTGTGGTTATGCTCGTGCCGTTCCTGTCAAAGAAGCTTCAGTACAAAACATTGTTCAACGCGGCAATGGCATTTTTGGTGGCCGGCTCCCTGGTTTGCTTCGCGGCGCCGACATTCCCCGTACTGCTTGCCGGAAGGTTGATCCAGTCTGTTGGGTATGGGCTGTTGCTCCCGCTCGCCATGATTATAGTGCTGGCGACCGCTCCGCCCGAAAAACGCGGCGCAAGCACGGGTGTTATGGGCATAGGCATGCTGTTTGCCCCTGCTGTCGGGCCAACCCTCGCTGGCATAGCGATCAACTATCTCAGCTGGAAATACTTGTATCTGATTATGGCGGGTTCTGGCGCGGTCGTTATTGCGGTCTCGCTTATGACATTCCACTATCATAGTGAAAAGCAAGAAGCCCGGCCCGATGCTATTGGGATCATTCTTTCGGCGGCTGGGCTGTCTTCATTGCTGCATGGCATTAGTTCTGCCGGGGGCAACGGATGGAATAATGCAAGCACGATCGTATTTGCCGCTGTTGGCGCCGCGCTGCTTGCCGCGTTCGCCATCGTCGAATTGAAGACAAAAAATCCCTTGCTGGATTTGCGCGTCTTCAAGGACTACAATTTTACCTCAAACGTGATGGTGACAATGGTTCTTACAATGGCGTTTTACGGCGGGCTGATACTGATGCCCCTGTACTTTGAAAACGTCATGGGGTACTCGGGGTTGAAAACAGGCCTAATGCTTTTGCCGGGGTCGCTGCTGATCGGCATCATGGGCCTGCTATCGGGCAAAGTGTACGACAAGATCGGAATAAAGCCTCTCGCTATTACGGGAACGCTTGTAATGGCTGCTGCGGCGTGCTTCCTCGCGCGGCTCGCTCCGGACACCCCGTACATGCAATCCGTCCTTTCATATACCGTCTTCGCTTTGGGCGTGTCAATAGTCACAACGCCAATTACGACGGCGGCGTTTTCAAAAGTGCCCAAGGAACGAAATTCCGATGCCGCGACGCTTCAAAATGCGTTGAGGCAAGTCGCGGGCGCCGTCGGCACGGCGATAATTGTCACAGCCATGTCAAATTCTGCAAAGGGCTATCATGGCATACAGGCCGCTTTCGTTCTGACAGTCATACTGTGCCTTCTTGCAGCGGCAATGTCGCTGTTCTTAGTGCCAAACCGGAAACCGCATGCGCTCCTGCCGCAGGCTTCCCAACGTGGGCGATGCCCACGCACCGCATGTGTACACAGTGAGTAGCCCCACAAAAAATAAATTTTCATTTACGTATTGACTTTAATAATATTAAATGTTATACTCAATAATATTAAAACTAATATTGAGCGAGGTGATGAGAATGGCAGTGGAGATTGTGCCGGACTGGATGGTGAATTTTGAAGACGAAGACGTCGCGTTCATAAAGAAATTCCTGCAGGCTTCCGGCTCGCTGAAGGAAATGGCGCGGCAGTACGGTGTTACCTATCCCACCGTGCGGCTGCGGCTCGACAAGCTGATACAAAAAATCCAAATCAGCGAGGACGTGTCAAACGAG
>WRJV01000190.1 GCA_009778415.1 Clostridiales bacterium
ACCAACTACCCACTACAAACTCTCCCCAACTACAAACTCCCTACCAACTACCAACTACAAACTCTCCCCCACTACAAACTACAAACCCAATCCAACTATCACCCCATCTACCCACTACAAACTACCAACTACAAACTCTCCCCCACTACCATCTACCAACTACAAACTACAAACTCCCCCCCACTACCATCTACCAACTACAAACTACAAACTCTCCCCCCAAAAAACTCCTCCTGTGTATCTCGCAAATACCGAACCTTTCAATGCCCTCGTAATGCGCTTTCGTCCCGTAACCCTTGTTTCTGTCGAAACAGTAATGCGGGTATACGCTGTGGAACCCAACCATCATGCTGTCCCTCGCCACTTTCGCTACAATCGACGCCGCAGCAATTGAGACGCTCTTTTCGTCCCCCCTGATTATGCTGGTCTGCGGGATTCCGACGCTCTTCAAGGCAACCGCGTCAATCAGCAGATGCTCGACCCCGGCGCCGCAGCGGGCTGCAAGGTTTGCCCCGGCTTCGCAGGCCGCCATCCTCATCGCAGCCTTGGTGGCTTCCAGTATGTTTATTCTGTCGATGGTGAGGTTGTCTACGGCGCCTATGCCCCATGCCAAGGCTTGCCCCAAAATGAGGGGGAAAAGCTCTTCCCGCTTCTTGGCAGTGAGCTTCTTTGAATCGTTGACCCCCTGAACGGAAAAATCTGCAGGCAGGACCACTGCGGCAGCAACCACCGGCCCCGCCAAAGGCCCCCTGCCGACTTCGTCTATCCCTGCTATGTAGCGGACGCCATTGCGAAGCAGTTCTTCCTCGTACTCCCTCATGTCGGGCTCCCTTCGAGCGTTATCCTGCCTATGGCGCCTGACCGGAATTCGTCGAGCAGCGCCCGGCTCGCCCTTTCGTAGTCTATCCGCTTTCCTGAGAGGATGAACCCCCGCTTTAGCGCTATGCTTTCCATGTTTTCCAGCGGCGCATCGCACAGCCCGTCAAGCCTGTACCGTTCAACCAGCAAGCCCGGGTACTTTTCCTGCAAAACCGCGACCAGCTCCAGCGCCAAATCCCCCCTGTCCAAAATCTCGTCTTTGATGGAGCCGCAAAACGCAAGGTGCAGCCCTGTTGTCCTGTCTTCAAATTTTGGCCACAGTATTCCGGGAGTGTCGAGCAATTGAATGCCGTCGCTTAAGTTCAGCCATTGCTTTCCCTTCGTAACACCGGGGCGATCCCCCGTCATCGCGCTTTTTTTCCCTACCAGCCTGTTGATCAGGGACGATTTACCGACGTTGGGAATGCCGACAATCATGAGGCGCAGCGGCCTTTTTCTCGCCCGCCCGATGTTTTTTTCCGCCTGCATCCTAGCCAGCAGCTTGAGCAGCCTGGGGACCCCTGTCCCCGCAACGCAATTCATCAGCATGGCTGTCGCGCCGGTTTTTTCCAGCACCCTTGCCCACTTTTCATTTTCGGCCTCGTCGGCAAGGTCGCTTTTGCCCAGCACCACGATGCGCTTCTTGTTCTTCAGGATATCGTCTATCACGGGGTTCCTGCTCGATACAGGTATGCGGGCGTCGATTACTTCCACGGCAACGTCCACGAGCTTTAGGTTTTCGCTGATGAGGTCCTTGGTTTTCTTCATGTGCCCCGGGTACCAGTTGATGCTTTCGGCCATTTCTCACCTACAAAAGAAAGGGGAACGCTCGCGTTCCCGGTTGGTTCTATCGGCTTTTCGTCTTGATCTTTGCTGCCTTGCCTGTCCTTTGGCGCATGTAGTTGAGTTTTGCCCTCCTGACGGCGCCCTTCCTGACGACTTCGATTTTATCTATCTTTGGCGAATGAAGCGGGAACGTTTTCTCAACGCCTACCCCTGAAGCTATCCTTCTCACGGTAAACGTCTCGTTAATCCCGCCATTCTGCCTCTTGAGGACAAACCCTTCGAATATCTGTATCCTTTCCCGAGCGCCTTCTTTTATCTTGATGTGTACCTTCACAGTGTCCCCGATATCGAACTTCGGTACGTCGCTCTTAATGTATTCCCGCGTGACGGCAGTCATAATGTCCATACGTTATTTCCTCCTTCCCCCCAAGACGTTCATGGCGCCCTATCGGCGCACAGCGGACCGCCCGTAATAACATTAATAATTTTAGCACAAACGCCACTCCAACACAAGCATTTTATCAATCAAATCAGCCAATTTTGTTCTGATATTCAATATTGCTTATTTTTTCTTGCATTTCTGACACGAACTGGTATAATCTTTAGTAAATAGGTCAAATACAAGGAGGAAGCACATGAGTCGGATAAGTGTAAAAGAGTTCGAGGAGAGGCTTGCCCGCTGTTTTGTGGACTTCACCGTAGCAGATTACAAAAACTACGTAAAAAGCAAAGCCGAACAGATACCCCCTCACAATCGGGAGCTGTTTATCACAGAGCTCGAAGCAGTCATTAAAGCAGACGCGCCGCGCCGCAAGTACGCCGAAAGCGCAACGCCTGCCCCAGGTTCAGACGAATACGTCGATATGTGGCTTGACAGGATCGACGCTTTTCAGGAAAATTACGACGACTTGGCTTACCGCTATGAGAACGGCGAATACGACGAGGACGAATACGAGAGGATGACGGGCCGTTACTACGGAGGCAGCTACTTTTACGACGACGACATCGATTTTGCCGACTTGAACGGGTTTGACACACTGTGCGAAGAAGGGTACGAGATATTCCTGGCTGCAAAGGATTTGTTTGTAGAAGGGCACTACTGGCATGCGAGAAAGCTGTATGAAAAAGCTGTTGCCGTAATCAACGACATGGACTACGAACTGTACTCGCTGCGCTCCGAACCGGAGGGCGTCGATTTCATCGACGAGCTTTCAAGGTTTGTCCGCTGCATTTACCTTACCGAAGAAATGGCGAGCCGGCCTGAGGCAATGTACGCCTACATGCAGGCAGGGATGTTCGGCGGCGACAAGATCAACCTCACGTCAGTGATCGAGTGCGCAAGGGAAGATCTTGACGGAATTGGCGAGTTTTTGCCGATTTGGAATGAATACCTGATGACTCAGCCCGTAACCTCCAATTCAAGCAGCCTGATACGGGAAGCCGCAAAGATGATCGGCGGGGCCGACGGGACAAAACAGCTTGCGCTGGAACACGGCAATCAGTACCCCGAAGCATACCTTGACTGGATAATGCTTGCAAAGAGTGAAAAAGCAGATATTACAGACATCTGCCTGCACGCGCTCAGCGAACTGGAAAGCTCAGACGCCGCGATAAAAATATGCATGCACCTTGCGGAGCAGTCAGAAGAAAACGGCAACACGGGGAACTGCCTCTACGCATGGAAAAAAGCTTTCTACTATAAAAAAGACATACGGCACCTTGTCAACATGCTGAAATACGCGAAGATTGAAAACCGCTACCAGGAAAGCCTTGCCTATGCCCTTGATGAAATCGGTAACCTTCCAAGCAAAGAGGACAAGCGCTTTCTAACGTTTCACATCCGGCTTTTGGGCAGCGAAGTCGACGACGCTTACCAGATATGCAAAGACGACGCCGAACTGGGGTGGTCGTACAACATTTCAAATGTGCCGATTATTATGGGCTATATGATGAAGCTCCTGTCTAAGGACAAGGACAAGCACAAGGCTATGATAGACCGTTTTTGGGCACATTACTCCCGTGAGCTGAACGACGGTTGTGGTTACGACGATCTGGTCAACGATTCAATAAACTCCACTGATCTTGATGATGAACAAAGGGAAAAGTATTACACATGGTGTGAGGAAATCTGTGGTAAAAGGGTTGACAGCATCGTTTCCAACCAGCACAGAAACGCCTATGAAAGGGCCGCAATGGCTCTCGTAGCCTGCAGCGAAGCAAAGTCGATTTTGTACGGGACTTACGAGGGCACGGCGCTGATAGACAAGTACTTGGCAAAATACCCACGGCACAACAAATTCCATGCAGCTGTCAGGAACAACAGGTAACAACAGGCAACAAACCGCTTAGGCGCGGGGGTGGGTCTTGTCGTACACGTCCTTGATCCTGTTTTTCGTAGCGCTTAAATAGATTTGCGTTGCAGATATGTCCTCGTGCCCGAGCAGTTCCTGCAAAGATTTCAGGTCTGCCCCGTTTTGTATCATATGCACCGCGAAGGAATTCCGAAGGGTCTGCGGCGTGATTTTCCCGTCCATCCCGGCCTGCCTCGCGTACTCCTTGAGCAGTTTCCAAAGCCCCTGCCTTGTTATCCGTTCACCCATGTAGTTTACGAACAGCGCATGGTTTTCGCTAGCGCCCGGCTTTATCAGCTTCGGCCTTGATTCTGAGATGTATTTGTCCATGGCTTCCCTCGCGGGCTTGCCCATCGGGATTATCCTCGCCTTGCCGAATTCCCCCGTGCATGTTATGAACCCCATCCTCAAATTAACGTCGCCCAAGTTCGCCTCGATTACCTCGCTCACCCTTACACCGGTGGCGTACAGAAGCTCCAGCATCGCCTTGTCGCGTACGCCCTTCACAGAATCGCCTGGGAGCGACAGCAGCGTGTCGACTTCCTCGATCGTCAGGTAGTCCGGCGCCTTTCGGGTCACCTTCGGGGATTTGATGTTCGCTGTCGGGTTTGCGCCGATGCGCTTCAGTTCCAGCAGGTAGCCGTAGAACGTGCGGAGCGACGCGGTTTTCCTGTTGATTGTGGCTGCTGATTTCCCGCTGTTCCTCAACTTGAAAAGATAGGCGACGATATCCGTGTTTGATGCGTCCTTCAAACCAGCGCCAGTTTTTTCCGCTAAATAATTCGAGAATTCAGAAACGTCCCGATTGTACGCAATGATCGAATTCTGCGACATGTTCCTCTGTTTGTCAAGGTAAGTCAAGAAACCTTCTGAATATTCGTGCATTTTAAACCCCCTGTTTTTCCATGTACGCCTTAGCCATCAGCACAGCTATGATCGTTTTTGAATCCTCAATCTCACCGTCTACCGCCATTTTGTACAGCTCGCCCAAATCGTATTCCATGATGTCCAGCGCCTCGTTGTCGTCAAAGTCGGTTTCCCCCGGGGTAAGCCCCGTGCAAAGGTACAAATATATGATTTCTTCGGAATACCCTACTGACGAGTAAAACTTAGTGAGCAGCACCATGTCTGCGGCCGTGTACCCTGTCTCCTCCCTTAATTCCCTTGATGCCGTCTCGATTGGCGCCTCGCCCTTTTCGCGCTTGCCGGCGGGCGCTTCGAGCACTGCCTTGCCCGCCGCTTTCCGAAACTGTTTCACCATGACCATCCTATTGCTTGGGGTGATGGCTGCCAAAGTGACGCCGCCGTCGTGCTCGACGATCTCCCGGTAGGAAGTGTCCCCGTTCACGACCTTGACCGTGTCTTTTCTCAGGTTCAGGATTTTCCCTTCATATATCCTTTCGCTCTTAATTGTCTTTTCTTCAAATATCATCTCAGCTCACCCCCAAGCCGTCAGCTCTTCGTCATCGCTTTCGACTTGTCTACCGCCGCCTGGAACCCTGCCTCTATTGTTTCGGCAAATTTCCTCTTCTGCAGTTCTGCCACTGCCTCGATAGTCGTCCCTCCGGGCGAACAAACGTTGATACGCAGCTGCTTGGGGTCTTCCCCTGCCTCAAGGACCATTTTCGCCGCCCCTAGGACTGCACGGGCCGCAAAGTCGACCGCCTGCTCTTTTTCCATGCCATTTTTGACGGCTGCCGCAGCCAGGCTTTCGATGTACATGTACGTGTACGCCGGGCTGCTGCCGGAAACGCCGACAACGCAATGCATGAGTTCTTCCGGGACCACGTGGGTTTTGCCAATCGGTTCAAACAGGCTAAGCGCCGCTTTCATGTCCTCGGCCGACACGTTGCGGTTCCCGCATATGGCAGTCACGCCTTCGCGTATCAGTGCCGGGGTGTTGGGCATTATCCGAATGATTTTCGCGTTTTCACCCAGGTGCTTCTCGATGAAGGACATGTCTATGCCTGCCGCCATTGACACCAGCACTTTTCCGCTGCTGAAGTGTTGCGCAATTTCTGGTAGCACTGCCTCAAAGGCGTCCGGCTTGACGCCCAGTACGACAAATTCAGATTTCCACACAAGCTCGCCAACGCTGCCGCAAACCGAAACGCCCTCGTACCTGCTGGCCGCATCGAGCTTCTTTGCGTCCCGGTCAAAGGCGAACACCGCGCCGCCCTGGCCACCCTTTTCCATGAGCCCCTTGAGTATTGCGCCACCCATGTTGCCCACGCCAATAAAGCCTGCTTTCACCGTTTCCTCCTTTATTTCCGCTACGGGCCACTAAGCCACTAACGTGGGCTATCGCCCACAACCGCTACGAGCCAC
>WRJV01000191.1 GCA_009778415.1 Clostridiales bacterium
CTCATTAAAATGATCGCATGGCGCGAATTCAACGCCATGTACAGGCGCACCGCTCTGGGGCCGCTCTGGGCTTTGCTATACCCGGCGGCTTTCCTGATGGTGTTCATCTTTTTCCGCCTGCTTTTCGGCCTAAGTAATCCCGAAGGGGTGCCGATGATCCCCTTCCTTTTTTCCGGGCTGATCAATTGGCTGCTTTTCAGCAGCATTCTTATGTCAGTCCATCCAGCTTTGGTAAGCAATGCCAGCATTCTGAAAAAGATCCCGATCAATTCTCTGGTATTTGCCGGAGCTGGCGCCGTATTGCCGCTGATAACCTACGGCATCTATCTGGTATTGATGGAAGGCATTGCGGTTTTTTACGGTTATTACCCCTCGATTCACTATATCGTTTTGCCTTTTTTAGGGCTTACCGTGGCCGCCTTTGGCCTTGGCCTTGGGCTGCTGACGGCTGCCATAGCCCTGTACCGCACGGATATTATCCAGGCGCTGCCGGTATTTATTCAACTCGGCATGTTCGCCACGCCCATCTTTTTTTCCGCCGCCATCGTGCCGAAGAGCCTACGCTGGGCCGTAACCATCAACCCCATGGCTCACTGTGTGAATATGTTTCGAAATGTACTGTTCAACAACGTCTGGCCGGATTGGTCCATTTGGGGGCTGACCCTGTTGGTGACAGCGGCGGTGTGGGCTGTGGCCCTGCCTCTGTTCATGCGCACAACTCGTTATTTGGCGGATATATATTGAAATGACGGACGAACCCATTATTGAAGTTAAGAACCTGTGGAAACGGTACGGCCTGCCGCCTTTTCTCCCCTGGAAGAAGCACCAGGTCGCCGATCATGAGTGGGCCTTGCGCGATATTTCCTTCACCGTGCCGCGCGGCGGTTCCTTGGGCATTTTGGGTCGCAATGGCGCCGGCAAGTCCACCTTGCTCAAGCTTCTGGCCGGAGTAACCCCGCCAGATAAAGGCGGCATCGCCATGCGCGGCAAAGTTTTCCCAATGATTGAGCTGACCGCCGGCATGAGTATGGAACTTTCCGGCCTGGAGAATATCCGCATCCTTGGTACAATCATGGGCCTGAACGGCAAGGAGATCGAAAAAATTATTCCTGAAGTTGGGGATTTCTGCGAGTTGGGCGATTGGCTGTACAAACCGGTGTGGCAGTATTCCAGCGGTATGGTGGGCCGGCTGGCTTTTGGGGTGGCAGTAAACCTTAAAGCCGACATTTTGCTTGTTGATGAGGTACTGTCAACGGGTGACATCATGTTCCAAAGAAAAAGTCTGAAAAAAATGTATTCGCTTCTTGCCGGAGGAACAACACTCATTTTCGTTTCCCATAATCCAAATATGGTGGAGCGGATTTGTTCCGATGGTCTGTTGCTACAAAATGGCAATGCGATCTTTTATGGAGAGGCGACACAAGCCTCAAAAGAATATATAAAGATGACGCGAAAATCGCTTTCTACTGCCAATCAATTGCATGATATCAATGACCGCACTGGTTCTGGAGAAATAAGGATTACAAACATAGCCTTGTATGATAATGATAAAATACCTATTACATGCGTTAAGGCTTATGAATCATTCATAATAGGTCTTGAATATCGAGCAAGTGACAGCTTAGATAAGATTGGTGTTGATATTTTAATTTCAGATCAGAACAATAAAGTTATTGCCGTGCTTCGCACATCCAATAACGAGCTCATTAGTGTGACAAAAAATACAACGGGGATTATTTTTTGCTCAATCCTCTTTAATCCATTACGCGGGGACTTATTCTCTCTTACCGTAAAAATAAGTGATGGTGTTATTATTGATATGGTTAATGATATTTTTACCTTTTCATCACTTGATCCACATGACTCAGCTGGAAAAGTGTCGTGGATGGGCGATGTAGTAATTGAGAACACATGGCAAGTGAAAGAATATTGATAGGGTATACATTTAGGATTTATCCTTAAAATAAGATACATTGGAAAAACTTGCTCATTGATAATTGTGTTGGAATTTATTTTCCGACACTCTAATGAGGTAGTCATGTCACACATAAAACCCTGGAAAATTTTGGATGAATTCTGGGCCCTGGTTGAACCTCTGGTTTCCACTTAACCTTGCAACAACGATAAAGAATACAAGTGCAAGCCAGGTATATTACGGGTATTATCTATATTCTCCCTCCATACCGGTATCCACTTACGACACCATAACAACACTATAGAATGAATAAGGAACAATTTATCAACCGACGCGTCGCCCGTCACCAGAGCCTGCGGCACAGTGGGTAGAGAACTGATCCGGCAGCTCACAGAGGACTACGCGCTGGATGAGGTGCTGTGCATTGACAATAATGAAAGCGAGATGTTTTTTCTTGAGCAGCAACACAGTAAGGACGGCAAGGCTACGTTTTTCATCGCTGATGTCCGCGACAAGATCCGCATGGCGTCCCTTTTTAAAGGTGTTGACGCAATCTTCCATGCTGCTGCATACAAACATGTAATTTTGTGCGAACGCTCACCACCCAAGGAAGCGATCCAAACAAACATCATAGGTACGGCTAACGTCATAGAGCGTAATGGAATTAGCGGAGAAAACGCAACGCGTGGGCAAAAAACTCGGTTATGAAGTGCGGATTGAGCACTTGCCCAACCCGCGTAGGGAAGTGGAAGAACACTACTATAACCCAGTGTACCACGGGCTTCAGGATATCGGCGTGATCCCGCACTACCTGACGGATGAAGTTATGGAAGACATTTTCCGCATAGTGGAAGGATACAAGGACAATATCCGCAAGGATGTGATCTTTCGAGGGGTGAAACGGTGAACTATACGTTCAATAATTTTTTTAATAAATTTTCTTTTTCTAAGGAAATATCTCAAAATTCAGAGATTTTTATCGAAAACGCCAATAACGTAAATTTTAAAAGGAGAGCGCTGCTTTATTATAAAACAGACCCTTTTCTGCACCCAGAGCTGGTTTCAGCTTACTCCCATCCAAACAATTGGCGAATTGTAGAATTGGTGCGCCTTTTAGACTTATTAGGCTTTACAGTTGACGTCCTCGATAGAAAAGCGGAAGAGTTTGACTTTAAAAATACATATGACCTTTTTTTAGGGCTAGGCTCTGGTGGCTCCGGTCGTAACCTCGCCAAGTATGCAATGCATTTTCCTAACGCAATAAAAATCTTGTATGCGACCACGGCAGAGCCAAAATTATCAGATGCTGCCGCCATGAGCCGCTATGAATATTTTGAACGCCGCCACGGCCCCGTTGCCCGCAAAATGCGACTGAATCAGCTTGATTTTGACTCTTTTATCCAAATTGCGGATTATATATTTGCCATTGGTGAAAAAGGCAGCTTCTGCCCAAGTAGCTATGAAAAATTTGGAAAGCCAGTTCTTCAATGGTACCCAAATACATCTCCGGTTATCACTCCGCGTCTCAATAATGCAAAAAATTACGTCTCTACCAATTTTATTTGTTTATTAGGTGATGGAATTATTTATAAAGGTGTCGATTTAATTATCGATTCATTTATAAATATGCCTGAATTCAGATTATCCGTATGCTGCAGCAGATCCGATACGGATTTTTTTCATTACTATGATGACATAATAAACAAGACAAACAATATAACTTTCCATGGATTTATTGATATAAAGTCTGATTTTTTTAAAGAACTGTGCAATGATAATCCGTTTTCGATACTCTGCTCGGCAAGCGAGGGATGCTGCACGTCCGTAGCGACGTTAATGCGCGCAGGGGTTGTGCCTATTATTAATCATTCAACAGGCATTGACACCTGCGGCGCTCCAATAATCAACACCGTACCTGTAGAAAGGTTGACTGATGAAATTGAACGCGCCTGTCGAGCGGCAGCATCGCTGACCTTTGAAGAATATACAGAACTTGCATATAAAACTTACTATTCCTCCCTGAAATACACTCAAACCAGCTTTAGTACGACTATACTGGCAGCTCTTAATCGCGTGCTTTCCGAGAAATTTCAATGAATGTCTATTTCACCACAGGCCGGCAAAACGCGCCTTCGACGTTACTAAATTTATTCAATCTCAGACAGCTTAATCTGCATAAAGGCGTTTCATTTGTAGAATATCCGAAAAATTTTGAAGATGCCGATATCCTTCTCTTTATGGGATACGATCCCGATATCGGTCTTGGCCGAAAAATGGCCCCGAAAGCTAAAATCGGCGTAATTGATCCCCGCCCCAACACCATCTCATTAGCTGGAGGTGCAGACTTTGTTCTGGCGAATGGCCCTGAAATGTCCTCAATGGCGATGAGTGCGGGATTCCACAGTTTTATTTACCCGATTTACCAGTTTGCCCCCAAGCGATGCGACCGAGACTCTTCGCAAAAAATCATCATTTGTTACCATGGCAATATGCCGCATGCGGCAGCCATGTCTCCTGTTGTTACAGAAGCCATTGATCGCGTTCAGGGGGTGCTCCATCACAAAGAAATAATCGTGCGATATATCTATTCCATAAAGACACAGGGCCGAATACCCGCTAAATATCTGCCCACGGTCGTCAAAGTGGAACAGTTCCCTTGGCATGAAAAAGTATATGAGAAAGAACTCATTGAAGCCGATATCGGAATTGTGCCAAATTTTGTACCTTTACGTTGCCCATCACTAGCTGAACAGCTCACACGAAATACAGCACAAGGCGCAACCCCTTCCGATTGGCTGGTCAGATTTAAACCCACGAGCAATTTTGGGCGTATTTTATCTTTTGCTATGCATGGCATTCCCGTGGTTGCGGACTGCTATCCCTCTGCGGCCTCTGTTATTGAGCACGGCGTTTCAGGTTTTCTGAGTATGGATACACAATCATGGTTTAATTCTCTATTATTGCTATGTTCAAACGAGGAATTTCGTAAACAATGTGGGAAAAATCTTTATGCCAGCTTTATGGACAAATACAGCCCTAATGTGATTAATACCAACCTAATTGGTTTCCTAAACAATATTTTACTAACAAGCCAAGCTTGAAAAATCCATTTACTGGATAATTATTATATATGATTAAAAATCTCGAAAGTGTTCATGGAAAGATATATACACAATCATATTGTAATTTAGTGCATATCGTCTCCATCGCCGACAAGCGCGCCAATATTCTATCCGTTTGAATGATCTTTTTATGATTAAACCCCTTTGTCCTGTAACAGTTTTCAGGAAATACACTCTTCTGTCCTTTTTGTTGTTTATCATAATAACGTTTAATTCTCTCGCGCAGATTTTTATGAAAGCCGCCGCACTGTATTCTATCGAATACTCTGTGTTTGGTGTTTTCAATATCTGGCTCCTGGCCGCGGTGGTCTGCCTGGGCGTTTCGTTTCTGTTTTGGCAGGCGGCCTTGCGTCAAAAGCCGGTTTCTTTTCTGCACCCCTTTTGTTCTTTGGTATATGTGATTGTCCCGGCCCTATCCGTACTTTTTTTTAAAGAAACCATTACCCTCAAATATGCGGCGGGTATTTGCTGCATCATTACCGGTTTGTGCATTACCTCTGTCAGTGTTCGCCCGCCGGATAGTGGGTGCCAGGAAGACCCCGCATGTTAGCTTTGGCGGATGGCCTTTCGCTCACTGGGATTGCTTTCGTGGGTGCTGCCGCTCAGCTTTGTCTCAAACGGGGAGCGGATTTGGGTGGACCTGGGCATTTTTTACGCTCACTTTTCCAGCCTTGGGTCATCATGGGCGTCATTTTAATGGTAGCGAACGTGTTGGCCATGATCTGGATTCTACGCCGTCTGCCCCTGACCGCAGTCATTCCGATTACAGCGTTGGTCTATGTACTTGTGCCTACCGGCGCACTGTTACTGTTCAAAGAAAGGCTGCGTCCGCAATTTTGGTTCGGTGCGCTGCTTATCATGGTGGGTATCGCCGTTATTGCCATCTGAGAAACAAGCGGCGCGACCCGGCTGAATGATTGTGGAGCTGATTGATCAGTTTTGCCGCCATCAGTGTGACGGCGAAATGCCGCGCCTGTTGGCGCGAGAGGAAGGCCCAATGAGCGATTATAACATTCCACATGCTGATAGTACCGCCCAAACCTATGCGGCGGAACGCTCCGCTTGCTGGCAGGCAGCCGCTAAACATCGGGAACGTGGCCAGAAACGGCTGCACGTACACTACCAGAGCTATCTGGGCCGCCTCTATCGCTTTCTTGTACCTGAAGGACTGCGGATATTGGAGTTGGGCTGCGCCGAAGGAAATTTACTGGCCGCACTGAAGCCCGCCTGCGGAGTGGGTGTGGACTTTACTCCAGCCATGCTGGAAATAGCCCAAAATCGTCATCCGGAACTGCATTACATTGCCTGTGACGCTCTTCATTT
>WRJV01000192.1 GCA_009778415.1 Clostridiales bacterium
GGCGAGCCTGTTGAAACAGGCAGCTTGGCAATACGAGCTTATGGCGTAGTGCTTCATGAAATAACTTTGGAAGAAATAAAAGAGCTGCCTTCTGTCAGAAGGACGATGAGCATCCGCTCATCCTCGGGCACCACCTCGCACAGCTTTCGGGGAACGCTGCTGGCAAACGTCCTTGAGCTTGCCGACCCTTCTATAGCAGAGGATTACAAATGGCTGCGCACGGTTGGCGTCGACGACTACATGTCAGACATAACCATGGAGGAGGTGCAGATGGAAAACAACGTGTTCCTGATGTACGAGGACAACGGCGAGCCACTGCCCAGGAAAAACGGCGAGCCGGGGGCGATGCGGATCGTGGTGATCGACGACATGTTCGGGCAGCGCTTCACCAATTATGTATTAGAAGTAGTTTTGGAGGGAGGCTCAACATGAAAAAGACACGGCTTAAGACCCTGCTCGCCTTTTTGTTGTTCTTGGTTTTGCTGCTCGTTACAGTGAGCGGAGCGATGCTTTTTTCCGGCAGGACAGGGGTGGTGCTGGGCGTAAGCCGCGCTTCCCTGCTGCATTTCCACTTTCATTGCGCGCTGCTTTTTACCGTACTGGGGCTGTGCCACTTTGCATTGAATTTCAAGCAGTTCGCGTTTGGGCTTAGGAAGTTCTTCAAGGGGTGACATGGACGGCGCTAAAAAAAGATTTCTAGAGAAGTTCAGTTTGTTTGAGCTGATATTGCTGGCGCTCCTTGCCGCTGCCGGAATAGCGGTAAAGCCGGTGGCGGTTGCAGTGGCGCATATTGTGACCGGACCGCTACTAATACCCGGCGGCGCCTTGGCAGGCGGATTTTACATGCTTTTCGTGGTACTTGGCGGCGCACTGGTGGGGAAGAGGGGCAGCGCAACCCTAGTGTGCGCAATCCAGAGCATTGTCGTCCTTGCCAGCGGCGTTTACGGCAGCCACGGGGCTGCGAGCCTTGTTACGTATACCGTCCCCGGGCTGCTTGTGGATGCGGTGTGGATGGTTTGCCGCACAAACGGGGGCTCCCTGCCCGCATGCTTCATCGGCGGCATAACGGCAAACGTAAGCGGCTCGCTGCTTGTCAACCTTGTGTTTTTCCGAATGCCGCTGGTCCCGCTGTTGTTTACGTCAGTTTTGGCGGCATTGTCCGGCGGTTTGGGGGGTATCATCGCGTGGCAGATCGTAAAACACTTCAAAAAACTGGACATATTCCCACATCTTCAGAGGAAAGCAAAGCCATGAAAAAACCTCAGGTCGCCATATTCACAACAATGACCATTCTGCTGCTGGCGGCAGCCTGCCTTTGGCTGTTTAGCGGCGGCGGTTTGGCAGGGCCGGACACCGGCTCGGTTATCGCGTTCAAAGAAGGCGGTGAGACAGTTTCTGAAGCCGACCTGGGCTTCATCAGGGGTTTCGACAGCGCTACATTTAAAGCGACAATACGGAGCAGCGGGCAAAAACCCGCCGAAGCAGAATACACGGGCGTATTGCTCATGGACTTGCTGGACGGCATGGGCATATCCCTTGACGGAAAAAAACAGGTTACCGTCAAAGGCGCTGACGGGTACGCATGGGCAATATCAGTGAGCGAGTTTGACGAAAAGGACATCTACATCGCATACAAAATGAACGGCGAACTGTTAAAACCGAAAATCAAAAATGGGGACGGGCCTTTTCAGCTCGTCATACCGGGCGACTACTTTAGCCAGAGGTGGTGCAAATACGTCTGCGAGGTCGAGGTGAAATGAGGGTTTTGCTTGAAGCCAGAGGGCTGTCGTTTGCTTACAGCGGAGAATCCTATGTTTTTCGGGACGTGGGTTTCATTCTTCGGGAAGGGGAAATAATCGGAATAATGGGCGAATCCGGCAGCGGCAAGACGACGCTGCTGAATTGCCTTTCCGGCATCATTCCGCATGTTTACGGCGGAAAAATCGAAGGGAAAGCACTCCTGTTAGGGAAAGAAATCTCAAAGATGAGGCTGCCTGAAATAGCCACAAAGCTGGGAGTGCTGTTTCAAAACCCCGACACGCAGCTTTTTTCCGGCACTGTGGAGGACGACGTGGTGTTTGGCCCTGAAAACCTGTGCCTGCCGTGGCAGGAGCTGGACAGCAGCCTGAAAAAAGCCCTTGCCGCCGCCGGGATCAGCGAGAAGAGGCTATCCAGCCCCAAATCCCTGTCAGGCGGGGAAGCGCAGCTCGCGGCCCTTGCTGCGTCGCTGTCCCTAGACCCGGCGGTGCTGCTCTTTGACGAAGCTATGTCGCATCTCGACAAATTTGGAGTGGATGTTTTGCAAAACTGCGCAGTCAACCTAAAAAAAGAAGGCAAAGGCCTGGTCATCGTCGAGCATGACGCAGAGCGCTTAAAAATCGCAGACAGAATACTGCGCCTTGAAGAAGGGCAGCTGAGGGGTGGGGAGATTTGACAGTTGACGCTATTGAATTCAAAAATGTGAAATTTGCTTACCCTTCCGGCAGCTTCGAGCTGTCAATAAAAAGCCTCGCTTTGGACATGGGGCAGGCAACCTTCATAAGAGGCGAAAACGGCAGCGGCAAGACCACGCTGGCAAGGCTAATGGCCGGAATCCTAAAGCCGCAAGAGGGGGAAATAACCATCGTGGGCACACCGTCTTTTGCGCTTGGCCTTGGCGAAATCGGCAAGCGGGTCGGATACCTTTGGCAAAACCCCAGGCAACAGCTTTTTGCTAAAAGCGTTATCGAGGAGCTGACATTTGTTGAGGAACTCAAGAACCCAAAGATGACGCCCGGCGAGAAGGCAGCCGCGAAGGAAGCCGCCATGGGCTGGCTGGAGTATTTTGAGCTTGCGCAGCTCAAGGACAAAACCTGCTACCACCTCAGCCACGGCGAACGGCAGCGGCTGGCTCTTGCAGCCGTAATTGCGTCGGGGGCGAAGTACCTCGTACTGGACGAACCCACTGCAGGGCTGGACGACAAAAGAAAGATGGCGCTGGCGTGCATGCTGAAAAAGCTCAGGCTCGAAAACGGGACGGGCATGAGCGTCATAAGCCACGATGAGAAGTTCGCAGGCGAGTTGACAGAGCGCGCAATAACGCTCGCAAAGGGGGAGGTTTCTGATGTGCAAAGTTAAGGTAGACCCTAGGGTGCGCTTGCTCCTTGCAGTGTCGCTCACGACGCTGGCGGCTTTGTTCAACAGTTTAACAAGCCTGGGCCTGCTGCTTGCTGCCACCGTCTTGCTCTGCCTAGTCTTCGGCTGGGCAGGGATGAGTTTGCTGCGCCGGGCAAAATGGCTCTTGGGATTTTTTGTTTTGATGGCGGTCCTGCAGAGCGTGTTCAACCCGTCCGGCAATGCCATTTTTGCTGTAAACGGGGCGGCGGTCCTCTCAACCGGCGGCGTCTTGCTGGGCGCTTGTTTCCTGTGCCGCATGATGGTCATCGTCTTTTCGGCAGGGATATTGGCAGCAGCAGGGAGCAGGGCGATGATCCAAAGCCTGGTTGCGCTTAAGCTCCCCTATGAATTGGCGTTCATGACGACTTGCGCGCTTTCGTTTATACCGATGATCGGCGCCGACATGAAGGACTCGGTCACCGCGCTTCAGCTCCGGGGGGTGGAGCTTGGCAAGCTGCCTTGGGCCAGCAGGCTTTCGGTTTACGGCTATTTGGTCATTCCTGTCCTTGAGGGCATTGTAATAAAGGCGAGGGAGTTGTCGTGCGCCATGGAAATGAGGGCGTTCCGGGCATACAGCAAAAGGACAAGCTACACGGTGCTCTCGCTCACAGCAAGGGACTATATGATAATGGCGTTGACTTTGGCGGTTTTCGTTTTGGGGCTATTCCTGTATTTTACTTGACAACACGTGTAATTTTTTCGCATAATTTTCCGTTGACTTTATTAAGATTCGGCGTATAATATAAGTGTACCGAGAGGTACGAAAAGCGGAGAACCCTGCCGTTAAGTGGGAGCCGAAAAAGCGGTGTACTCTACCATGAGTGAGAGTTAAAAAAGCGGTGTACCCTACCATGAGTGGGAGCTAAAACAGCGGAGGGCCGGGTTTACCGGCTCTTTCTATTCTCGGGAGACGTAAATGCAGGTTTGAAATGAGGTGTTTATATGGCTAAGTATGTGTACCCGGCAATTATTGAACCCAATGAGCTAAACGGATATTGTGTGAATTTTCCAGACGTTCAGGGCGGAAATACAGAAGGTAAAGACTTGCCGGAAGTTATGGAGGAAGCAAAATGAAAGTATTCTGTGTTTGCGGCGTGTCCGGAACGGGCAAAACGACCACGATTTCAGTAGACTTTAAGCGTGCTTTGTAGTAGAATATAGTTGCCGAAAGTGATCAGATTGCGTACCACTAAGAAAAACGGAGGTGCTTATATGAGCGTTGAGTTAAAAAACTACAAAAAAGACTTTGCTAAATATGTTGCCACTGCGAAGAAAACAGAGACTAAGGAACAGTCAAGGGCTGCTCTGATTAGAACCGGAATATTAGACAAAAAAGGCAATATAAAAAAAGAGTTTAAAGAAGTGTTTGAGTAATGTATTCGAAGTTGCCAAACTTAATTATTGCTTTTCACGGCTGTGATTTAAGTACATATGAAAATGTTGTTTTGAAGAATGAATCTCTTGAGTTTAGCAAAAACGATTACGATTGGCTGGGAAATGGCATATACTTTTGGGAATCAAATAGACAGCGGGCCAATGAATGGGCAGAAGAAAAAGTTTCAAGAGGACAGTATTATGCGCCAGCCGTTATTGGTGCGGTTGTTGATTTGGGATTTTGCTTAAACTTGACAGACAGCGCATATGTCCCGATTTTAAAAGATGGTTATGAACTGCTAAAAATGAGATTGCAAAATGAAGGGAAAAAAATGCCTGTTAATAAAATAGGCAAAGATAGACTTATAAGAGAACTTGATTGTGCTGTTATTGAACAGATTCATGATTATAACCACAACACTGAAAAAAGGGAGTTTGACTCGGTTAGGGGAATCTTCATTGAAGGCGACGAGGTATACGCAGGCTCAGGTTTCAACAGCAAGACGCATGTTCAAATATGCATCAGAAACCCCAATTGCATTAAAGGTTACTTCAGTCCATTAAGCGAAAATATCAAATATATTTTGCCATAGCCGTATGAAAGTATTCTGTGTTTGCGGCGTGTCCGGATCGGGCAAAACGACCACTATAGAAAAGATAATTGAAGAGTTGAAAAAGCGCGGGAACAGCGTAGGGTCCATTAAGGACATCCACGCGCAGAAGTTCAGTTTCGACACGCCGGGCAAGAACACGTGGCGGCACAGGGAAGCCGGCGCTGAGATGGTTGCTGCCAGGGGAATGGCGGAAACTGCGCTTATGATACCCAAAAGGGTTGAAATCCCTGAATTGTTAAAATGGTTCAGCCACGATTTTGTTGTGATCGAGGGCGGGCGCGACGAGGGCTTCCCCAAGATACTCACGGCAAGCAGCGTGCAGGAAATCAACGAAAGGCTTGACGAGTCGGTGTTTGCGGTTTCGGGCGTTGTCGCGGGGCAAGGCATCAGCCTCGACGGGACGCCGGTCATCAACGCGCTGACAGACGCGGAAAAGCTCGTTGACCTGATCGAACTGAGCGTGCGGGAGCACTGCGGGGCTGATTGGCACGAGGAAAGGCTGGCAAGCAAGAAAAACAGGGTTTTCAAAAGGCAGCGCATCATAAACGGCCAAAAGCGCTTCGTGGTGGAAAAGGAAATTTCAGATCCGCGCAGGTTCCGCATTGAGTTTTTGATGTACAACGCGCTTCGCCACAGCGGCATCAGGATACCGCGTCTTTTTGACATCGAGCTTGGTAAAGGCATGCTCGTTTTTGAATACATAGACGGCGAGGTTGCATTGGATGCCTTGTCCGACAGGCACCATGCTGAACTGGCACTCAGTCAAATTGCAATGTGGATGGCCGATTTTTACGAGACAACCTATGAGGAATTCGACGAGCAGTGGATATTGGGCGATATCCATCTCAGGAATTTCATATACAACAAAGATTCCCAGACAGTTACCGGTTTTGACTTTGAGGATGCGAAAGTGGGCGCAATCGAACAGGACGTGGCAAGGATGTTCCTGTTCATAGCTACTTACGAACCGGAGTATTCCACAAGCCACATGGAGCTCGCCGAGTATTTCCTCAGTGAGTCGCTGGCTATGCTAAATCTCGACAAGGGACGTTTGCTTGAAGAGCTGCACAATGAAGCGGAACACATGGCGGTGCGCAGGAATTGCACCATAGATGTTGAGCGCATAGTTCCTGCGGCGGAAAGGGTTTTCAAGAGGGCTTTCAAATGAGGCGAACAGCACTGCTTTGCATAGCCTTCGCGTTTCTGGCCATGGGCTGCACAGGAGCGGAAAATGGCGAAAAAAATGTGTCGGCGAGCAGCTTCCAA
>WRJV01000193.1 GCA_009778415.1 Clostridiales bacterium
GTGGCTTCGCCCTCTATGTTTGGGTTCGTGGCGAGTATCACTTCAGCGACCTCGCTCTCCTGAAGCCTGACTATCAGCTGTCTCAAATTGATGTCTCCGGGGCCTATCCCTTCCATAGGGGAAATTGCCCCGTGAAGCACATGGTAAAGCCCGTTGTACTCTTTTATCCTTTCTATCGCCGCAACGTCCCTTGGGCTTTCCACAACGCAGATGACGCGGCTGTCCCTCCTTGAATCTGCGCAGATTGCACAGGGGTCCTGGTCCGTAAGGTTGCCGCAGACGGTGCAGCGCCTCATGTTTTTCTTGGCGTCCGTAATTGCTTCTGCCAAACCCAAGGCTTCTTTGTCGTCCATCGACATAATGTGAAACGCCAGTCTCTGCGCGCTCTTGCCGCCGATGCCGGGGAGCTTAGAAAGTTCGCCTATCAGCTTTGCCAGCGGTTTGGCGTAATAATTCATCACAGCATTCCCGGCAGCGCAAGCCCGCCGGTAAGCTTGCCCATTTCGTTTTGCGCTATTTCTTCCATCTGCCTGAGTGCTTCATTTGCCGCTGCCATGATCAGGTCCTGGAGCATCTCGATGTCGTCCGGGTCGACTACGTCCGGCTTTATTGCTATGCCCTTAATTTCCTTCGTCCCGCTAACGGTTACCGTAACCGCCCCTCCGCCTGAAGTGGCAGTCGTCTCCATTTCGTCAATTTCGGCCTGTACTTGTTCCATTTTGCGCTGCATGGCTTGAACCTGCTGCATCTGCTGCATTTGCTGCATTTGCTGCATCTGCTGTGACTGTTTCTGTGTGCCACCGCCACCGCCTGGTTTTTTCCCGGCTCTCATCCCCTTGCCCATTGCATCCTCCTGTCCTTCTTGTCTTATGTTTGCGCTGTGAATCCCTATTTCACTATTTCCACACGGAGCCCAAGCGCATTTTCGATTTCTGCCGCGACGTCTTCGATCCGTTTTTCCTCACTGCCGCTGCTTTTTTCATCTTCAATGACGCATTTAATTATCCTGTTTTTCCCCGTCCTTCTTTCAAGAAGCTCTTCTATTGCACGTTTATGCTTGTCAATAATATCCTTTACAGCCTCGGATCTGGCAACGACGATGTATTCGCTCTCCGACATGGCCTTTATCTCTGCCTTGCGGATTATGGTGAAGCTGCCCCTCAAGCCGTCTTCGCCTTCAAAAAGGCTGTCCCACAGCCTCTTGCCCGAAGCTTCCGGGGTCTCCTCGCCCTGTGGCTCTGCTATTTCATCTTCCTTCCGTGGGACTGGCTCGGCGGCCGTCGCTTTCTGTTGCGCAGGCGCGGGTGCAGGTGCCGTCTTTCGCGGCGCGGGTGCAGGCGCCGTCTTTCGCGGCGCAGGTGCGGGTGCCTCTATCCCTTCGGCAAGCAGGACGACGCACAGCTCTGCCAGTATCCTGGGCTGCGTAGACCATTTCGCCTCCGCTGCCGTTTTTGATATCTCAAGAATTGCGCGGTTGACGTCTGCCAAGGGTATGCCTTCGCTCTGTTCCTTTATTCTTTCTGCGTTTTCGTAGGATACGTTGAGCATGTCTGCCGGCTGGTTGACAAACTTGACTATCAGAAGGTTCCTGTAGTGGGCAAGCAAATCCTTTAAAAACTGCCTTGCGTCCTTGCCTGCTTCCATTATGCTGTCAAGCAGCAGCAAGGCCTTGCCGCCGTCCCCGTTCTTTATCAAGTCTGCCATGTCCAAGTACACTTCTTCGCCTGACGCCCCGATCAGCTCAAGCACGTCGTCGCGGGTCACTTTCAAATCCCCTGCGGCAATGCACTGGTCCAGTATGCTCAAGCCGTCGCGGACAGAACCGTCTGCGTTCATGGCGATGAGGCCGAGTGCTGAATCGGAAACGTCAATGCCTTTTTCCCTGCATATCTTCCCCATCCTCTCTTTTATGAGGGTTTCGGAGACGCGCCTGAAGTCAAGGCGCATGCACCTGGACAGAATCGTCGCCGGCAATTTATGCGGCTCTGTCGTAGCCAGTACGAACACTACGTGTTCGGGAGGCTCTTCAAGGGTTTTCAGCAGTGCGTTGGACGCGCCGGCAGAAAGCATGTGTACCTCGTCTATAATGTAGACTTTTTTCCTGCCCACGGCGGGCGGGTACTTCACGCTTTCCCTCAGTTCCCTGATATTGTCGACGCCGTTGTTCGAAGCCGCATCGATCTCAATCACGTCGATGTGCCTTCCTTCTTTGATCGACACGCAGCTTTCGCAGACTCCGCATGGCTGCTCGCCTTCTGACGTGCAGTTCACACCTTTTGCAAGTATCCTCGCTGTAGTCGTCTTGCCTGTTCCCCTGCTGCCGCAAAACAGGTAAGCGTGGCTTACCGTATCTTCTTTTATTTGGTTTTTCAGTATTTTGACGATATGCTCCTGGCCCAGGATTTCCCCGAAGGTTTCCGGGCGCCAGGCTCTGTACAATGCCAGATACATAAAGTTGCCACCCCATACCCCTAATTGCCCTTTAAAAGCCCCGCCGGGCGCCGGAGCAGGCTTATCCGCGGCACATAGGAGGCTCCGCTTATTGCTGCTTCCTTCCGGACCTGACAAGGTTCACAGATTCCTATTGCGCGGGACCCAAACCGTACCAGGCGAAGCTTTTAAAAGGCGATTTCACTGCAAACGTGTGATTCTTCAAAAACTAGTATAGCACAAGAAATGTTGCGGTTCAACAGAAACAAATTTTTTTCAATAAGACCTCGTATTCTGATTACCTTTTCACAACCCTGTATATTTCATCGCTCTCGGGGGGCTCAACTTCCACCGCTCTCCCTTCCAGCACCAGTTTCACTCCAAAGCCCTTTTCCTTCACCTTGCCGATCAATGTTAATTTAACGCCAGCCTCGTCCATTGCTCTCGCCATTCTGTCCTTGTTGTCAGCCGCAGTTATTATCACCATGCTGCCGCTGGATATTAGGCGCAGTGGGTCGATGTCATAAACGACGCATATTTTCTGCGTGGCGCCTGTCACCGGAATTGCCTCATTCCATACCTTGGCACCAACGCCAGAAGTATAGCAAAGTTCCCAGATTGCGCCAAGCAATCCACCTTCAGTAACGTCGTGCATTGCAGAAAAACCTGTTTCCCCCGCAATAACGCCCTCTTTTACAACACTGATCAAATTTAGGTACGATTTGGCTTCCTCTATTTCTTCAGGCGACAATTTCCCCACAAGGTCGTCCTCATGGTCGTTTGCGATGATGCCGCTTCCTTCCAGCCCTGCCGATTTCGTCATGAAAATCAGGTCGCCCGGCTTGATCTTTTGCTCTGCCCTTGCCACCTGTACCCTCCCTATGGCTGTGGAAACGATTACCGGCTGGTTCACTGCTGGTGTTATTTCTGTATGGCCGCCTATTATTTCAACGCCCAGTTCAGCGGCGGCCTCCCCCGCCTGCCTCATTATCTCGCCTACTGCTTCCTCCGTCGTGCCGTCAGGAAGCATGACGGCAAGCATTATACCCAACGGCTCTACCCCTTCTGACGCTATGTCGTTGCAGGATACGTGGACCGCTAGCTTCCCTATTTGAGCGGCTGAAGCGGTTATCGGGTCTGTCGACATGACGCATTTGTAGTCTCCAAAATCAACCACTGCGCAGTCTTCCCCTATACCGGGCCGTTTAATGACCTCATCCCTCTTGAGCTTGATGCTTTTAAAGACGATTTCCTCTAAAAGCTTGCTGTCGAGCTTCCCTGTTTTAAGCATTTTCCTCTGCCTTGCTCTCATGATTTGTTCCAATTTATAGATATATTATACTCTAATATAAAAAAACATCAAGGGGAAAGGGCTGTTGACATTATTGTTCGTATATATTATGATTAATACGATGTTAAAATACGGGAAAGGATCGGTTATGGATGGGATCGTGCAAGTTTTAGCACTTTTACAAGAGGGCAATGGCTACTTGACTACGAAAGAGTCGCGGAAAAATGGCATTACCAATAAAACAATGCAGCGCATGGCTGAAAGCAAGCTTATTGACCGGGCTGCGCATGGTTTGTACATCGGCGCAGATATTTTCCCAGACCAGTTTTTCATAGCGCAGTACCGTTGCCCGAAGGGCATATTTTCAAATGAAACCTCTCTATTCCTTCATGATCTTAGCGACCGTAACCCGTTCAGGCTTATGATGACGATTCCGACTGGATGGAACACGAAACTGCTAACAGATGAGAATTACCTCTTTTTTTACTGCAACCCTCAAAGAATGAAACTCGGTGTATGCGAGGTCGAAACGCCATTTGGAATGACAGTGAAATCTTTCAATGTCGAGTGGACGCTCTGCGATTGTTTGAAGAACATTGACAAGCTTGACAGGGATTTGGTTCTCTCTGCGTGGAAACGATACGCTAAAAGCAATGGCAAAGACATTACAAAATTGCTGGAATATGCGGCAACACTGAAAATTCGCGACATGGTTTACAGATATTTGGAGGTGCTTGTATGAGGTTCACAAATGCGATGCAGCTTAAGGCCTTGATAAAAAACAAGTCGGCACAAACCGGAGTGCCGCCAAACTTAGTTCTACAAACTTATATGATGGAACGTTTGCTAGAACGAATATCACTTTCCACCTATCGCAACAACTTGATTATCAAGGGCGGCTTTCTTGTTTCCGCAATGGTAGGTATCGACCGCCGCACCACAATGGACATTGACGCGACAGCGAAAACCCTTCTACTCAGCAGAGACCTGATAGAGGAAGTGCTTACTGAGGTCGTCTCTATAGACGCAGACGACGGGGTCGAATTTAAAATCAAAAATATTATAAATATTCACGACGTTAGCGAGTACGATGATTTCCGTATATCCCTTGATGCCTCATTCTATTCTATCCGCGTAAGCGTTAAGCTTGACATCACCACAGGCGATACCATCATCCCACACGAAATAGAATATTCATACAAGCTCATGTTCGAGGATCGAACAATCCCCGTCATGGCATACAACCTCAATACAATCCTTTCAGAAAAGATTGAGACCATACTTTCACGCAATGTCACGAACTCGAGGGGACGCGACTTTTACGATACCTACATGCTACTGTCAATGAATAAGGACACTATCTCGCAAGTTGAATTGCAACAAGCTATACTAATCAAAGCTAGAGAACGGGACAGTGTTAGCGACATCATTGATTATAAGAAGCATCTGAACAACATTAACAACAGCCCTGAGATTGCTAGAATTTGGTCAGCTTATACTAGAAACTACCCTTATGCAAAAGGAATAAGTCTTTCTGTTATTATTGAACTGATAGCATGGGCATTTGAAGCTTCACAGTTTTAGGCATTTCGGGTCAAGAATACCGGCATAAAATTAAGCACGAAAGGTGAAAGCAATGATTCAAACAAGACCTATCGCAGAGTTCACGGACGATATAGAAGGATACAGTGGATAAAAAATACACGTTTAGCTAATATCGTCTGAGGGTTCAACCAGCTCCAAAAAGCCTTCCTCAGATATTATCTCAACGCCCAGCTCCTTGGCTTTTTTGTTCTTTGTGGAATTTGACATGGTGTCGTTGTTGATCAGGTAGTCCGTCTTTGACGTCACGGAGGAGGCAGACTTGCCGCCGTTCTTCTCTATGACCGCAACCAGAGCCTCCCTGTTGCTAAAGTGCGCAAGCGAGCCTGTTATCACAAACACCTTCCCCGCCAGCCGCTGCGTCGCCCCGGCCTCATCCTCTGTCTCAAACTCGATCTCAGCGAGTATCCTGCTGACGCTCTCCCTGGCCCGCGCAGAACCGAAATAGCCTATGTACCCGTCTGCCATTATGTCGCCGATACCGTATATCCCGGACAGCTCCTCCCTTGAGATGTTCTGTATCCTGCCCCAGTCCTGCCCGCAGGACTTGCTTATCATTTTTGCGTTGGCAACGCCTATGCCGGGGACGCCCAGAGCGTACAGCAGCCTTGCCGGCGTCGTCTTCCTGCTCCGGTCTATGGATTCAATCAGATTGCTGTACGACCTTTCGCCGAAGCCCTCCATCGAGACTATTTCATCTTTGTGCTCAGCTAGGCAAAACAGGTCGGCAGGCTCCTTCACTATGCCCATGGCGACGAATTTTTCTATCGTGGCTTCAGACAGGCCCTCTATGTTCATCGCGTCCCTGCTGGCAAAGTGGGCGACCGACTTTATGTGCTTGGCCGGGCAGTCCGCGTTTGTGCAGCATAGGGTCTCAACGCCGCTTTCGGACTTGATTTCAGCCATGCCGCCGCATACCGGGCAGGCCTTTGGGATTGCCACATTGCCACTCCTTGTCAGGTTTTCCGCAATCTGGGGGATTATCATGTTGGCCTTGTAGACAGTCACCGTGTCGCCGATGCCCAGCTCAAGCTCTTTCACGATGCTTACGTTGTGGACGCTCGCCCTGCTCACCGTGGTCCCCTCAAGCTCAACCGGCTCAAAGATTGCAACTGGGTTAATAAGGCCGGT
>WRJV01000194.1 GCA_009778415.1 Clostridiales bacterium
ATTTACATATATTGTTATTTAATTATATAATGCCCCCTTTGCTTTGTCAAGAGGTTTTTGTTATATTTTTCCATTTTGATGCGCAGCCTAGCGATTGGCGCACCAAAAAAGACGGCGCCGCGAAGCGGCACCGCCTTTTTTTTGGGTTATTTAAAAGCAAGCAGATTTATTTTCTTTTTTATTATCAGGCCTCCGGTTCGTCTCCGTCGTCTCCGCCTTCGTCATCTGGCTCGCCTTCGTCTTCTGCTTCAGCTATGACGGTATCCACAAATATGGTGCGGGTCGCATCGTCATATTCCACGCCGAAACCAATCAAGTCCCCTAGGCCGCGTAGCTGGAAGTAGTTGTTGCCGCCGATGTTGTAGACTAGGATGTCCACCTTGTTACCGTCAACGACCAGCACCTGTTTGCTGGGCACGCACGAGGCGCTCTTGTCCTCGCCTTTGGCCAGGTCGCCTTCAATCGGCTCGTATTCTTCGCCAATAGTCACGACGATGTTCGGTGCTTCGTACGTAACGTTGAACTGAGAATCGGTGCCGGTAATCAGGGCAGCCATGTCGCGCAGCTTGAAGTAGTTGGCGCCGTCGATGTTGTAGGCTTCCGCTTCTACCAGTTCGCCGTCAATCGTCAGCGGCTGGTTGGAAACAACTACCTTGCCCGGAACCGGTATCTCGAAAACGACCTGGTCCCCACCGTCCTCGAGGTCCGCGTCAATCGGTTCCACCCCTTCTTCGTCTGTCACATCAGTGGTCACGTCAGTAGACTCTCCCTCCACTGGATCATCATCAGCCCAAGAAAACGCGTTGAAGCTGAAGAGTAGCAACACTGCCAATAAAACTAATAATAATTTCCTTGTTTTCATTTTTTCTCTCCTTTAAAAATATGTGTCAAGATTTATTTATCTGTATTCTACACTATTGAAAAGAATAATACAAGAATTCTTTTGCAAAAATTTGCAATAATTCATAGGAATTTACAGAATTCCTTCAAACCTCTATCACTTCAGTCTCATTTCCGTGGTTTTCAACAACTTTCTTTAGGTCATTTGGGCTTATCCACACGGTCGCGGTGTTGTCGTTCGGATGTACGCCGACTCTCTCAAAGCCGAATATGTCCTTGTCAAACACCACCTTCACCCTTAGCGCTGCGTCGTTGATGATTCCAAAAGGCGTGACTTCGCCCTTCTGCAGCTTCAGTATTTCAGACAGCGACTCCTCGGAAGCGAAAGTCAGCGGCCTTGAGCAAAGCTTCATGCGCAAAGCCTTCAGGTCTGCCCGCTTTTCCTTGCACATCACCAGAACGTAAAAGCTGCTCTTCTTGTCGTCCCGGAGGAACAGGTTCTTCAGTACCTCGCCTTTGCCGCCAAGCCCAAGGCTGTCCATCTCGTCAATCGTGAAGACCGCAATGTGCTCAGAAACCTCGTATTTTATTTTCATCCTGTCCAAGACGTCGTAAACCGCTTTTCGCATCAGCAACTCCATGTTAGCGCCAGTAAGCCAGCTTCAAAAATGAATCGATTAGTTTGACCTGTTCTTCCAGGGCAGCCTCGTCGGACACCCCATAATAGTGCGGCAGCATTCCCCTCGACGAAATGGTCCATAAAAAAGCTTCGAGCCTTGGGTATTTGCCGATGCTCTGCGATGCGAAATGCAGCAGGTCGCAAAGCCTTTTGTACTCTTTTGTGCAGTCTTTTCGCGCCGAGTTGAATTTGTCAACGTCAACGATCAGGCCGAGCGGTTTAGCCGCAACCAACCTAGCGTCGTGCTCTTTGAAATCACTAACGAAATTAGCGTAGCTTTCGCAAAAAACCCTATACATCGTACCGCTCCCTGAACGTCTTTAGGTTTTTGACGAATTGGCGCCTTTTGCCTTCATACAGATCTGCCCTGGTTAAGACGCCGTTGACAATGGCGTTAATTTGGCTTTTGTCGCACTGGGCGATCATCTCGTCGATATCTTGCATGTCTTTTTGGCCCATGCGGATAATTTTACTCACTACAATGTCTTCCGGAGATAAAACAAAGGCATTGAAAATACCCTGCCCATACGCGGCGAGTAGCCCATGTCGATGAAATCAAAATCGCGGGTTGCCCTTTCTGTATATCCGCCTAGGATGCAAGCAGCCCCGCCCAAAAAGTATATGTCAAAAGGCTCAATTTCAAAGAGCTTGACAACTGATTCCATGTCGTCTAAAGTTTGCATCAGGCTGTCTTTCGTCTTCATTTCCCTTAACCTCTCGTTTTGCTGTATCCGGCACGTGTCCTTCTGATAAATTATAACCCATGCGTTTAAGCAAGGTCAACCAATTTTGCGCCGCTGACGCTCTCTGAAATTATAGTAGCTGCCAAATTTGTCCAGCTTGAGCATTCGTCCAGGATAATTCCATCCGATGTGGCCACATAGGATTTGGCCTTGAGAATCGCATCGACGTTGCTGGCAAGCTCCACGCAGACATCGTACCCGCACCCCGCCAGCAGCTCCAAAATCCGGACCTTTAGCCTGCCTGAGTTTGAAACGGGCGCGTCCAGATAAAAAACCGCCCCGGCGACGCCCATAGACTTGAGCTTGTCCCCAATCAGGGCGATTGCCGCGTCGGTCTTGTCGATCAGCCGGTACGTGCCGCGCAGCCCGGCCAAATCCCTTATCGTCCCGTCCATGCACTTTATCAGAACCGAGCCGGACAGCGCCACCTCCAGCGTAATTATCAGGTTGAACCCGTCGATGCTGACAACTTCCCCCCTGCACGCAGAAACCTCTTTGGCTTTTCGCCCTTCGATCAAGCCCGCCTGCGCAGTCGCCCGGGTTAGCGCAATGCGCTGCCTTGCAGAGAGCAGGTAGTGGTTGCAGACGAAAGTCACCGCGTTTTTTACCGGATAGCCCCTGTCGAGAAGCCAGCGAATTTCCTCCTGCGCCTTCCGCAGCGCTTTAAGGGACTCCAAAGAGAAATCCCTCTCGTCGGTTTCCGCATAGCCCCTTCTTGGTGTTTTTTCTTCCATCATGCCTTTGCCCCCTACCATTCCAGCGAATCGCTCTTGTTCCTGTTGACCTTTGAAAAATCCGTGTTGACGAAGGACAACGTCGACAAGACCAAAAAAACGGCACCGAACACGAGCAGTATGAGCATTGATACGAATGGCGTCACAGTAACCCCAAGCATCTGAAACGCCAGCTCCTCGTTGACCAGCTGATCCTGCGGCAGCCCTGTCTTCTCAAGGACGATTGCCCTGAAAAGGGCCACCGCATACGTCATCGGATTAAGGTAGCCTATGACAACAAGGGTTTTCGGCAGCAGCGAAAACGGGATGTACGCGCCGGAAATGAACGTCATGGGCATCGTTACAGCCATCGAAACGACTTGAAAAGTCTGTATGCTTTTCGTCCTGCTGGCTATGAACAGCCCAAACCCTGAGAAAACCAGCCCGGTGAATGCCATGGCAAGGATTGCATTCACGATGGTCAGCGGCGTGCTCACGCGAAGCCCGATGAAAAAGCCCACCAGCAAAATGATCAAACCCTGCGCTGTCGCAATCGTCGCAGACGACAAGAACTGCCCCACGGCGACGGACAGCCTGGAAATTGGCGAAACCAGCACTTCCTTCATGAACCCTGAAACCATGTCGTCTATCGTCGACGAGGATATGCGGAGAGAGAAATCGAACACCGTTGAAATCGTGACCCCTGCCAGCATGTATGGCACCGGGTTTTCAATGAACTGGTTCTTGAAGATGGCGCTGAAAACGTATATGAAGAAAAACGGGAATACGCATGATATGACCAGCCTAGCCCTGTCGCGCATGAACGCTTTCGTGTTTCTCGACCAAAGGGCGATGATAGTATCCATGTCAGCCGGCCCCCTCCCTTATTTCTCTTCCCGTTATCTCGAGGAACACGTCGTTCAACGTCCCCTTTCTGATCTCCAAATCTGAAATGACGTCTTTCTGCTCGCTGAGCACGTTGAGCAGGCTTGGGATGTCGTCTGCGTCCACGCGGTGATAATTCGATTTTTTTACGAAACCTATGCCGTACCTGTCCAGCAGCCCCTCTAGCTGCCCGGGGTTTCCCGTGGTTATATAAGCCCTGTCCTTGGTGTGCTTCTTTTTAAGCGCATAAGGGGTGTCGTTCGCCACGATGGCGCCGCCATCTATTATGGCCACCCTCGAGCATATCTCTGCCTCGTCCATGTAATGCGTCGTTAAAAAAATAGTGATGTTCTTCTCTCTTTGGAGTTTTACGATGTATTCCCAAATGTGGGACCTAGTCTGCGGGTCTAGCCCTGTAGTAGGTTCGTCAAGAAAAAGCACTTTCGGGTAATGAATCAGGCCGCGCGCGATTTCGACCCTTCGCTTCATCCCACCTGAAAGGGAGCTTACGTACTTTTTCCTCCATTCCGGCAAATCCACAAGCTCGAGCACGAACCGTATGCGCCCGTCGACTTCGTTCTTTGGAACCTTGTAGAAAACGCAATGCATCTTCAGGTTTTCTTCCACTGTCATCTTGACGTCCAGCGTAGACTCCTGGAATACCACCCCTATGGCCCTCCTGACATCGTCCTTTTGGCTGGTGACGTCCTTGCCGTCGATCAGAAGCACCCCCTCGGTCTTCTCGAATATGGTGCACAGCGTGTTTATTGTCGTGCTCTTGCCTGCGCCGTTTGGCCCCAGGAAAGCGAAGATGCTGCCTTCGGGAACGCTAAAGGAGATATTGTTTACGGCGGTGAACCCGCCGTATTTCTTAGTGAAATTTTTGACTTCAATAATCGGATTCAATTCATCACGCCTTGTTTTCGTTCAGCTTCCTTATGATGTGCTCAATAACTTCATCGGCTTTTTCATAGGGGACTTGGCACGTCCCCACCATTTTATGGCCGCCGCCGCCGTGCTTCAGCATCAAAAGCCCTATGTCCACGTTGCAGGTTTTGTTCAATATGCTATACCCTACAGCTATGGCGCAATTCTGCCTCATTTTTCCGTCCACTACCCAGACAGAGACGTTCTGCTCAGGGTAGATGCTGTAAACCATGAACCGGTTGCCCACGTAGATAGTTGAAACGTCTCTGAGGTCCGTCAATATCACGTTGCCCTTTATCTCCGTGTGCTCATTAACCATGCCTTTGAACTTTTCCGTTTGGTCCCGATAGACTTCAACGCGCTCCACCACGTCCGTCATGGCCAGTATCTGTCCGATGCCCATGGTGGCGCAGACGTCCATCAGGTTTTCCATCAACCTGTAATTGGGTATTGAAAATTCCTTAAACCGCCCGAGCCCGGTTCGCGGGTCCATGATAAAGCCAAGGAGTATCCAGCCCTGCGGGTCGTAAATGTCGTCTCTCGTCAGCTGCCCTGAGTCAACCTTGTCCACTGCCTTGACCAGGTCTTCAAAATGCGAAAGCTTTTCATCGCCCCCGTAATATTCGTATACAACCCTCGCCGCGCTGGGCGCCAAGCGATACTCCCCTTTTGCATGCACGTCCTTGCCGAGGCGCGCAGTCTCGCTGAAATGGTGGTCAAACCACATGCCGCAGCCTTCAACATACGGCACGTTTGCAAGGACATCGTCTCCAGTCACCTGAACAACCCCGTCCTGCATGTCCTTTGGGTGTACAAACTTCCAACTGTCAACAACTCCAACTGCCTTTAGTATGGCCCCGCAAGCAAGGCCGTCAAAGTCCGAGCGCGTCAGCAGCCTCATGAAAAATCACTCCCCATAAATTACTTGCACGTTAAAATCAGGCAACCTCCAAACGCGAGCAACACCGCCCGCGCTGGGTCCTCTACATTACATTTTAACTAAGTTTTCTACAAAAGTCAATATGGGCGTAGAATACTGCGAACCGGCAACGGAGCAAGTCTGCGTTGCCGGCTCGTTTCATCGCTAGCAGGTGCGCAAATCCCACCGCTAACGCTACTTCGCGTAATCGCTACTTCGTGTAGTGCATGAACAGGTCAAGCAGGTCGAGCATGTCGATTTTTCCGTCATCGTTCACATCGCACATGCTGGCGGTGACGCCCTTGCCTCTGGAATCGTTGACTTTCACCAAGCTGTCCCAACCCGGTGAATCCTTGGCGAATCCGCAGTACAGCAGCATGATCCCGAGGTCCAAAGCATCGACAACGTTGTCCCTGTTGAGGTCGTACTTCGAGAAGACCCTCTGGTCGATGTTGGTCGTGGCTTCCCCCGTTTCGATGATGCTTTCCAGGTAGTGCGTCACATTGCCTTCCGTGTCAAGCCCGCTGACTTTAATGCCAGTGAGCGTCAGAGTGGCGTCGCCTGTGCTTCTGGGCGCAAAGACTAGTTTGGCGATTGTGGCAGGCCCGCCGGCTGTAAACCCTTCGTCGCCCCCGGCTTTGTATGCCAGCGTGACGGTCCCCTTCCAAAGGCCGTTTCCTATATAGCTCCATAAGACGTCGCCCATGGCAGTAAAGCCGCTCGCTGCCTCAACGCCGATGCCCGCCAGCATGCTGCCGTCGATGAC
>WRJV01000195.1 GCA_009778415.1 Clostridiales bacterium
GCGCATCTTGGGGGCGCCGGCAAAAACATGCTGATGGACTTAACGGAATATGCAGAAAACCTAGGCTTGGCATTCCAGATCACTGACGACATACTGGACATTTGCGGAAACGAATTTGAAATGGGGAAAAAGCCAGGCGCAGACTGCGAACGAAACAAATCAACCTACCCTGCGCTGTACGGGCTTGACGAATCGAGGAAGCGCATCAACGAGCTGACGTCAACAGCTTTGAAGATATTATCCCCGTACTACGACAATGCGGAGTTTTTCACCTGCATCGCCAAGGAGCTGGTGACGCGGGCGAGCTAGAAAGAAGGTCAATTTGATGATAAGGACCCTTTTCCCCGACGACATCCACAACATGTCGATGAAAGAATTGGATCTGCTAACATACGAGATACGCGAGTTTTTGCTTGAAAGCATATCGAAGACGGGCGGGCACCTTGCCACGAACCTCGGCATCGTCGAGCTTACGGTTGCGCTGCACAAAGTTTTTGAAAGCCCGAGGGACAAGATCGTCTGGGACGTTGGGCACCAGTGCTACGTACACAAGCTGCTGACAGGCAGGGCGCAGCAGTTCGGCACGCTCCGCCAGCTTGGCGGCATTTCGGGTTTCCCCAGGCGCGACGAGAGCCCCCATGACTGCTTCAACACGGGGCATGCCAGCACGTCCATTTCCTTGGCCGCAGGAATTGCGGCAGCCCGCGACCTTAAAGGGGACGATTACCATGTCGTCGCTGTCATAGGCGACGGCGCCATGACCGGAGGGATGGCTTACGAGGGGCTGAACAACCTTGGTGCGTCAAAATCAAAAGTCATCATAGTGCTCAACGACAACGAAATGTCGATTTCGGCAAGCACCGGCGGATTGTCTCAGCATTTGAGCAAACTCCGCATGTCGAGGGCGTACATTGACCTTAAAAAGCAGGTGAAAACAAGGCTTACAAGCCTGCCAGGGGTAGGTAAAGGGCTGTCTTCCGGCATAGGCCACATCAAAGACTCCCTGCGGTACGCCATCGTTGACGGGGCTTTCTTCGGGGAGCTGGGGTTCAAGTATTTCGGGCCGGTGGACGGCCACAACGTCGCGGAATTAACACAGATACTGTCTCTTGCGAAAGAAGTCGACCAATCAGTCGTAATACATGCCGTCACGCAAAAGGGGAGGGGTTACAGGAATGCTGAAAACAACCCCGGGAAGTTCCACCAGATAGGGCCTTTCGACATAACCACCGGTGCGCCGCTAGCTGTAAGCGCACCCACGTTCTCCGATGTCTTTGGAGAAAAAATGGTGAAGCTGGCAAAAGAAGACGAAGGAATCGTAGCGATCAGCGCAGCGATGACTGAAGGCACCGGGCTTGCAAAATTCAAAGAAGCGTTTCCGGACAGGATTTTTGACGTAGGCATTGCAGAGGAACACGCGGTCACGTTCGCTGCCGGGCTTGCATCTTCAGGGCTTAAGCCTGTTGTGGCTGTCTATTCGACTTTTTTGCAGAGGGCTTACGACCAGATCATGAGCGACGTGTGCATGCAGAAGATGCCGGTCGTCTTTGCGATGGACAGGGCGGGCAACGTCGGCACCGACGGCGAGACCCACCACGGGATCTTCGACCTTTCGTACCTGTCCCACATGCCAGGCTTGGTCGTGATGGCACCGAAAGACGGCATCGAACTTGAAGACATGATGGAATACGCAATTAAGCTGGGAAAACCGTGCGTCATCCGCTACCCGAAAGGGGAGGCTGGCGGCTGCCCCGGCAGCGGCAGCGCGATAGCAACCGGAAAGAGCGAATTGCTTGCAACAGGGCACGACGTGGAAATATGGGCGATTGGGAACATGGTCAAAACTGCGGCTCAGGCGCTCCCCGCGATCCGCGAGAGGGGCTTCTCTGCCGGGCTTGTCAACGCGCGTTTTTTGAAGCCGCTCGACGAAAAGGGGCTGGCAGAGTCCATAGGCCGGGCAAAGACCATAGTTACCATTGAAGACAACATCGTCACCGGCGGTTTTGGCGCTTCCGTGTCGGAATTCATCAGGTCAAACGGCAGCAGCGGCACCAGGCTGCTAAAGCTTGGATGGCAGGAGCAGTTCCTGGAGCACGGGGACGTCGAGGAGCTTTTCATCAAATACAAGCTGGATGCCGCTTCCGTAGCGGAAAGGATATGTGGGTTCATTGAAGGAGAGGCTTGACGCCGCATTGGCCGGCAAGGGGCTGTTCCCCTCCCGGGAGAGGGCAAAAGCCGCAGTGATGGCAGGGATAGTGTACGTGGACGGAAACCGCGCGGACAAGCCCGGCACACAGGTGGCTCCAGGTGCCGAACTCTCCGTCAGGGAAGGCGGCTGCCCTTACGTTTCGCGGGGGGGGCTCAAGCTTGAAAAAGCCCTGCGCGAATTTGGCCTTGATTTGAGCGGCGCTTCTGCGATGGACATCGGGGCGTCGACCGGAGGGTTTACCGACTGCATGCTAAAAAACGGCGCCTCCAAGGTTTACGCCGTCGACGTCGGTTACGGACAGCTCGACTGGAAGCTTAGGAACGACAGCAGGGTCGTCAACATGGAAAAAGTGAACATCCGCCATCTTGACGCAAATGCCGTCGGCATCCGCTTCGACTTCATCTGCATAGATGTCTCCTTCATATCGCTCAAGCTGGTGCTCCCGGTGGCGTCAAAACTGCTGAAAGCGGACGGGTGCCTGGTATGCCTTGCAAAGCCGCAATTTGAAGCGGGGCGAAAGCAGGTAGGCAAGAAGGGGGTAGTAAAGGACAGGGAAGTCCATAAAGAAGTCGTGTCAAGCGTGGTCGAATACGGGATGGAATGCGGACTTTTCCCTCATGGCCTCACGTACTCGCCCATAACCGGCCCCAAAGGGAACAGAGAATACCTGCTTCTTTTCACTAAATCCCACAGTGGGGCAGAGGTCAGTCAAGATGCGATTAATACTGTTGTCGATAATTCTCATATCGAGATGTAAATAAATAATAAAGGAGAAAGGCAATGAACTTATCAAAGAAAATATTACAGATTCCACATTCGCCGATCAGACGTTTTTACGTTTATTCAAACGAGGCTGAAAAAAACGGGAAAAAAGTGTACCAGCTCAATATTGGGCAGCCCGACATAAAGACGCCGGAAGTCTTTTTTGACGCAATAATGAACTTCAACCAAGACGTGCTGGACTATGCGCCTTCGCAGGGTATTCCGGTAATGATCAGCGCCATCAAGAACTACTATGCCAGGTACGGGATGAACTACGGGGACGACCAGATACTGATAACCAGCGGTGGGAGCGAAGCGATAATGTTCACCCTCACGGCCATTCTGGATCCGGGCGACGAAGTGATCGTAGTCGAACCGTTCTATTCCAACTATGCGACTTTCATCATCGCAGCAGACGGGAAGATGGTGCCCATCGCCTCGATTGCGGAAGACGGCTACCATTATGCAAAAAAAGAGGTGATTACAAAGGCGATTACGCCAAAAACAAAAGCGATGATAGTCACCAGCCCCGGAAACCCGACGGGCAACGTGCTGACAAGCGCGGAGATGCGGATGATATGCGACCTTGCGATTGATCACAACTTTTTCATCATTGCCGACGAAGTCTACAGGGAATTCGTGTACGACGACAGGGAGATGGCAAGCATGGGCGAATTTGAAGATGCCGACCAGAACGTGGTCATAATCGACAGCGTGTCAAAGAGGTTTAGCGCCTGCGGCGCAAGAGTCGGCTGCATAATCACCAAAAATGCGGAACTCTACAGCAACATCCTGAAGCTTTGCCAGGGGAGGCTGTCTGCGCCCACCCTAGAGCAGGTCGGGGCGGCGGCCCTTTACGGCCTTGACCCGTCGTATTTTGACGAGGTGAAAAACGAGTACGAGCACAGGCGCGACGTGGTCTGTGAAGAACTGGCGAAAATACCGGGGATCGTGTGCAAAAAACCTGCGGGTGCATTCTACGTGACTGCAAAACTCCCCGTTGAAGACGCTGAGGATTTTCTCATTTGGCTTCTGACCGAATTCGACGACGAAGGCGAGACCGTAATGTACGCGCCGGCCGAGGGCTTCTACGTAACCCCAGGCCTTGGCAAAAACGAGATACGCATAGCGTACGTGCTGAAGGAAAAAGACCTGCGGCGCGCGGCTGAGCTCATTCGGCTGGGGATTGAAAGCTACAACAGGAGATAAAGATGCAATCACAAGCAGTGTCGCCGATGATGCAGCAGTATTTTGATATAAAAGCAAAACATCAGGATTGCATTCTGTTTTTCAGGCTCGGCGATTTCTATGAGATGTTTTTTGACGACGCTGCTTTGGCTTCAAAAGAACTCAGCCTCACATTGACCGGACGGAACTACGGCCAGGACGAGAGGGCGCCCATGTGCGGTGTCCCCTTTCATTCTGCCGACAGCTATATAGCAAAACTCATTGAAAAAGGCTACAAAGTGGCCATCTGCGAGCAGGTTGAAGACCCTGCTTCTGCAAAAGGCTTAGTCAAGAGGGAAGTAATACGGATAGTCACGCCCGGCACCGTGACCAGCCAGTCGATGCTGGACGAAAAGGAAAACAACTACCTTGTTTCGGTCTACGCTGCTGCCGGCGGCGCCGGCATGGCTTGCTGCGACATATCGACAGGCGAGTTTCGCGTCACCCAGACGGCGCCTGGGAACATGCAGCAGGCCATATCTGGCGAACTCGCATTGGCAAACGCCCGCGAAGTGCTGATCAACGAGGGTGCGCAGCCGCTTGACTATCAAGATGCTTATTTCAACACAATCGATGAAAGCAGCTATGACCTGAAAGCGGCCGAAAACATCGTGCTGAAGCAGTTCGGCGCACAGTCGCTGGAAGGCATCTGCCTATTGGGGAAAAACGCCGCGCTCCTAGCCATGGGGGCGCTGCTTTCTTACCTGCAAGAGACACAAAAGCAAAGCCTTGCTCATCTGTCGTCCATCAGCTACTACGAAACCGGCAGCCGCATGTCGCTGGACAAGTCGACTATGAAAAACCTGGAGCTTACCGAAACCCTGTTTGAAAAAAAGCTCTCCGGATCGCTCCTTTGGGTTTTGGACAAGACGCGCACCGCGATGGGCTCTAGAAAAATGAAGCAGTGGCTCCGGGAACCGCTGATCGATTCGCACGGCATAAACGAACGCCTTGATGCCGTCGAAACCCTGACCGACGACACCCTCTTGAGAAACAACGTCCGTGAGAGCCTGCGGCAGGTTTACGACCTTGAAAGGCTGTCAGGCAGAATTTCCTGCGGCAGCGCAAACGGCAAAGACCTGCTGGCCCTGAAACATTCCATCTGCCAGCTGCCCGCAGTGAAAGAAGACCTGGCGCAGTGCGGCAGCCCATTGCTCGAAGACCTGGAGGGGAAGATAAACGCCTTTCCTGAAATACTTAAGCTGGTTGAGAGCGCTGTTGCAGAAGACGCCCCGTTTACGGTAAAGGAGGGCGGCCTCATTAAACAAGGCTATTCGGAAGAACTCGACGAGCTGAAATCGTCCATCAAGGACGGGCAAACATGGATAGCGTCCCTGGAAGGGGCAGAACGCGAGCGAACCGGGATAAAAAACCTGAAGGTCGGGTTCAACAAAGTATTTGGCTACTACCTCGAAATAACGAAATCCTACTTTGACATGATTCCAGGCAACTACATCAGGAAGCAGACCCTAGTCAATTGCGAACGGTTCATAACCCCTGAGCTGAAAGAGATGGAAAGCCTGGTCCTAAACGCGGAAGCGAAGATCAACCAAAAAGAATACGAGCTGTTCACCGAGATTAGGAAATACGTCGAAGGCTTCATACCCGAAATACAGCGGACTGCGTCAGCGGTGGCTTGCATCGACGTGCTCAGCTCTTTTGCCGAGGCAGGGGCAAAGCTGGGCTACGTGAAGCCCCACGTCCACGATGGCAGGGAAATCATCATAAGGGCAGGGAGGCACCCCGTAATAGAGCAAACCATCAAAAACGCGGTGTTCGTCCCAAACGACGCCTACATCAACGGAAGCGACGCGAGCATGCTGCTCATAACCGGGCCGAACATGTCCGGCAAGTCCACCTACATGCGGCAAACGGCGCTTATCGTGCTGATGGCCCAGTCCGGCTGCTTTGTGCCCTGCGAAAGCGCGTCGATCGGGATAGTTGACAGGATATTCACCAGGATCGGCGCTTCCGACAACCTCTCCTTAGGGCAGAGCACGTTTTACGTGGAAATGAGCGAACTGGCGTACATACTGAACGCTTCCACGGAAAAAAGCCTAGTCATACTCGACGAAATCGGCAGGGGGACCAGCACTTACGACGGGCTTTCGATAGCGTGGTCTGTCGTTGAGTACCTGTGCTCGGAAAAAAACCGGGTCAGGGCGCTGTTTGCCACCCATTACCATGAGCTCACTTCGCTTGAAGGCTGCCTGCCGGGTTTCAAGAATTTGAACGTGGACGTTTCGGAGGAGGGTGGGAGCGTAGTCTTCCTGCACAAGATCGTGGAGGGCAGCGCCAGCAGAAGCTACGGCAT
>WRJV01000196.1 GCA_009778415.1 Clostridiales bacterium
GTTTTCGCATACGTCGTTCCAGCTTCTTTTGGAGACGCGGCAGCGGCGCCGGCGGCTGTCGCCTTTGGCGAGGCTGGCGGCGCAATAGCAGGAGACGGGGTTTATGTGGAAGTTGACGACAGCATGTCCATGACGGTCTACCGGATCGAAAAAGACGGGACCAAGGTTCCGATGACGCAAAAACCAGCGCCGATTACGCCTACGGCACTGACTGCGGCGGCGCAGGCGGCATGGAACGGCAAACTCCCGTGGTCAGTGGGTACAGGCACCGCTGACATAGGTACGCTCGGCACGGGGTCCACGACAAGGCCAGAGGAACTGTACAACGAACTCTACACAAGGTCCGCACTGCTGCTGTCGGACAAATCCGGCTACGTCACCACCGGCACAAGGTCGGACGGGAGCAATGTCGGAAACGAGGCGGCAATCGACGACTTTGCTGTGACGGACGTCAAAAACGAAACAAACGTAACAACCTATTTTGGGCCAGGCGACCGGCTTACGGTAACAGGCAAAAGCGCTGCGGCAAACCTTGTGCGCATACTGGTGGTAGAGACGTCATACAGCAACACGGGCGTAGTGTCCGTAACGTCGAAATACCGGTATGATGGCGCGGGCAAATTGAACATTGCCAGGTTCGTGGAAAACAACTACAAGATTTACGACCCGCTGCCGGCAGACGAGTATGTCGTAAACAAGAGAGAGGCAGGGCTGTGGACCCAACAGGGGTCGGTCACCGTCCAAAGCAGGGACTACGTCATGCCTGTATTCAACACTATGGGGACAAGGGCGACCAGCCCGATCAACTCGACAAGGGCCCACGTCAACGACATGGTTTCAAGGAACAACTGGTTCTGGGGCGAGAACGGCGGCCTCCCATTCAATGACTTTTACGGAGAGAACGTGGGGATACTGATAGGCTCGGCGATGCCTCACATGGTTCGCGGACTGGAGCTCCCGACTCGGGGCAGCGGCATAACGGACAAGCACGACACGGCTTACACGTGGGTAGGCTGGCCGGGGCAGGAGCTTGAATCCGGCGTACTGACAGACGTTGGCACCAGCATCGTGGGCGTCCACACAGGAGACTACTTTCAGGCAAACAGGCAGTTCGCAAGCGCTATGGCCTTCATTCCGGACTTGGTCATAAACGGGGAAAAAATGCCCAGCGACTGGCTGGCCCTTCCAGACCCAAATGAATTGCCCAGCGACGCGTGGATGAACACATGGGAAAGCTGGGGCGGCAACGAAGCCTTCGACCCGGTGCAAACCATGGACTACGCTGACGACGGCAGCTTTGCTGCAATGGGGATAAAGTACCTCATACTTGACGCCGGATGGTACCCCAGAGGGACTATCTCTCGCGGTGGTGCCAACTTGGAGCAGGCCCAGCGGGGCGGCGAGGGCGGCTACATAGCTCAGCCTGACAAGTGGAAGACTGTCGGCGACAAGTTGGGCTTGCCATGCGAAACAGAAGCAGACGCCATCAAAGTTTGCAAAGCGTTCAACGAATACCTGCAAGAAAGAGGTTTCAAGGTGGCGGCTTGGGTAATGCCGTCGAGCGTGTACCTGTACCCCGGCAGCATTGCAAGCAGCACCTATTGGTCAGACGATGGTGAGTCCACCAGATTCCCCAACTATCCGCTGGCTGCAGTGGGCGCAGAGATAGACCCGCTCAACGCACATAACCTTTACATCGAAACTGAGTACACAAAGGCGCACCCCGACTACTTCATTACCGCCAACGCGGCCGAATACGACCCTGCCACAGGCCAGCTCAAACCGGGTTCGCCAAGGCCGTGGTACGTGAGGCAGTGCGGATACACCCCCCAGATGGGCACGGCAGACCTCTGCCTGGGCAACCCGAGGGTTATGGACGAATACGTCGATTACTTCTGCAACCTGATGTTTGAACAATACAGTTTCGACGGCCTTAAGATCGACACCCAGTGGGGCACCCAAGCATGCTACGCACTGGGCCACGGCCATGACGGCAACCCGAACGCGCCGGTAGAAAACTACGCGAAGTATTGGAAGAAAATTTACGACAGAGCCAAGGAGATAAAAGGCAACGACATCTGGTTCAAGCACTGCTGCTGCGGCACGATGATGAACTTCTTCAACAACAACGGCACAAACCGTCCGATTACAGGCGACCCGGGGAGCGGCCTGAAAGTACGCTATTCGATCAGGATGTGGAAAGGCCTTTACGGCGACAACGCTCCGGCTGTGAGCGACCACGTTGAAAACATTGGTGCGATCGGGTCCTATACAGGCGACGTGGACACGAGGGTCAGAAGGTCGAAGATGGCGATGGGCGTGGGCTACGTCCTCGAAACAAAAATGTGGCCTGCCGGCGGCGAGTACAAGAACCCCACCCAGGCAAACCCGAACGCCACCAGCGTTTATGGCACGGGCAACGTCCCGACTGCCGACATGGTGAAAATGTTCCCGCTGGCAGTTGAAGAAGGCATCTCCAGCGGCTACTACCTCGACCTTTACAAATACGGCTTCGACTACCCGGAGGCTTATGCCTACGACAAGCCGGAGAAAAACACCAAATACTACGCTTTCTATGCCACTAACTACAACGTTTCCGCATACAACACCGGCGCAAACAACCAAGGCGCCGGCGCCGGCGGTTCGCAGTCAAGCACTGCCGAAATGAGCTTGACCTACAGCGGCCCGGTCGAGCTGCGCGGCCTTGAACCCGGAATGCTTTATACAGTAAAGGAATACGTCGACAACACCTACGAGGACGTGCTTCAAGCGGACGCTTTCGGGACAATCACTCTAGACATTGATTTCACCGAATGTGTGCTCCTCAAGACGGTGCCTGTCAAGGCAGTCTACGCGAATCTTTCCGCTGACGCCGAGAGCGACATCGACAAGGACGTCTGCTACACTTTGTCTATCAGCAAAGCAGAAGACGTTTTGCTCGTTGAGCTGGAATTTGAAGTCGACGGAAACATGCTGGCGGGCAAAGGCATAAAGACGGATTGCGGCTTCCTGCCCATGAGCGACATATTCTGGAGCTACGCAGGAGACAGCATTTGGAAAGGCACAGTCACCCTCAGCCTTCCTTCGGGGAGCACCACCGGGCTGACGTCGGTAGCCCCAGTGGACATCGCGACTTTCGTGTTCGCGCCAAGGGCCGCAGGAGACGCAGCCATGACTCTGACGGGTTTTCGGGCAGTGGGGCTTGAGGACACAACAGTCTACCTGGAATCAGTGATTCTGAACAGCGAGGCTGTAACCAACGTCGACCAGAGGGTCTTCTCGAAATACGACCTCAACAGGGACAACAAAGTAGACGCGCTGGACCTTGGCATCATGCTGCTGTACTGCGGGTTTGCCACGGGCACACCGGGTTGGGACACTTTGGTAAAAGTCAACGATTCCAGAGGCAAAGGCGTCACTGCGAGCATGTGCGACGTCAACTGCGACGGCATCATCGACATGCTTGACTTGCTCGACCTGTTCATTCATTACACGAAATAGAGCGAGCCAGTATAATTTGCACCGCAAATTTTACTGGCGAGCGGCACAAAGGCTTCGGGGGAGCTATAAACGAGTATTCTCCGAAGCCTTTCTGTATCGGCGTTCGGATGCAAAAAGTATTGAAAATTGGCGAAAAACTTATCCAAATCAGTTGACATTTAAATATGAAAATAATATAATCGAACTACAAAAAGAAATACATGGATGATGAGTGCGGGAGAGTTCGCGCAAAGCGCGGCGCCGAAGGAATAAACAGGCATTTGGCCATAATGCCGGCGATGATCTCAGGCAAAGAGGACCGTGCTTGGACATAACTCTGGAAAGCGCAGCACCGAAGGGGCAACTTCGACACCGGGGGAAACTCTCAGGTCAATAACAGAGCAGGGGGCGAGTGTCTTCTGCTTTTTTTGTTGCGTAGCGATGGAGTCCAGGGCCCCATCCAGGTTGCGGGCAGCAGCCCGCGTTAGGGAAAGGTGAACAGCGGCGAGGATGTACAATGTGGTAGTCGGGACAGCCGGTCACGTGGACCATGGAAAGACATGCCTTATCAAGGCGCTTACGGGTGTGGACACCGACAGGCTCAAAGAAGAGAAAAAACGCGGCATCACGATTGAACTGGGTTTTGCCAAGATGCAAAACGACAGAGGCCTGAACATCGGCGTAATCGACGTCCCCGGACATGAGAAGTTCATAAAAAACATGCTAGCTGGGGTCGGGGGGATCGACATGGTCCTTCTCGTAGTCGCGGCAGACGAGGGGATCATGCCGCAAACCGTTGAGCATTTTGAAATACTGAAGATGCTCCATGTGAAGAATGGCATAGTCGCCATCACGAAAACTGACATAGTCGACGAGGAATGGCTTGAGATCGTAAGGGACGACATAAACGAGATGGTATCCGGCACTTTTCTGGAGCATGCGCCTGTTGTCGAAGTCTCAGCCCATACTGGGCACAACATACCAGAATTGAAGGAATTGATCTGCGGCATAGCTGGAAAAACAGAAGCCCGCAGGCTGCAGCGGTCGCTTTTGCGGGTCCCTGTGGACAGGGTTTTTACGATAGACGGGTTTGGCACTGTGGTGACAGGGACGCTGATCGAGGGCACTGTCGCGGTCGGTGACGAAGTGACGGTCTACCCTGCGGGGAAACCTGCAAAGGTCAGGCACCTTCAGGTACACGGCGAGACGGTGGACAAAGCCTTTGCAGGACAGAGGACTGCCTTGAACCTGACCGGAATCAAGAAGGAAGAACTGCAACGGGGCGACGTGCTGGCAATAAAAGGCGCACTTAAGCCAACTATGATACTCGACGTCAGGATCGACATGTTCAAAGACAGCCCGCGCATGCTGGTTTCCGGCAGCAGGCTGCATTTGTACTGCGGATCGGCGGAGGTTTTGTGCAAGGTGGTGCTCCTCGACGCAGAACAGCTTGAGAGCGGGCAGTCAGGCTATGCGCAGCTTAGGCTGGAAGAAGAAGTCGCCCTGAGAAAGGACGACAGGTTCATTCTGCGGTTTTATTCACCCCTTGCCAGCATAGGTGGCGGCGTCGTCCTGAATTCCAACCCGGCAAGGCGGCGGAGGTACCAAGAAGAAACGCTGCAGTCGTTTTCCGTAAAGGAAGCCGGCGAATCAGAGGAAGTGCTTGAGCAGGTGCTCCTTGAGGAAAGCAAAAAAATGCTTTCAATGGAGGAAGCCGGCCGTCTGGCTGGGCTTGCAAGCGAAGAAGCAGAGGCAATTTTCGCTTCATTGGCGCAAAAGGGCAGGATCGCACGCTTGACGGGAGGCATTGCCGTCCATACCGATTACTTGAACTATGTGAAGGAAAAGGCGTCGGCACTGATGGAGCTCTTTCACAGTGAAAACCCCTTCAGGCCGGGGATGCCCAAGGAGGAATTCCGAAAAAGGCTTGCCGGAAAGCTGTTTCTAAACAGCCGGCTAGTTGAGGCGCTGATTGACAGGATGATAGGGGACGAAACTATCGCAGACAACGGAAACCTCATTTCGCTTCCCGGTTTCGCCGTCACATACACGCCGGAAACCTTGGAGTTGAAACAAAAAATCGAGGAAAGCTACAGAGCAAGGGGCTTTGAAGCACCTGAAACAGATGAATGCATCAACTTTCTTACTGATTGTGAACGGCCAGCCGCCGCAGAGCTTATCGATGCCCTGCGGCGCGAAGGCCGTTTGGAAAAACTTGCGCACAACTGCTTTATCCATTCGGATTGTTTAGCCGACGCAGTGGGGCTTTTAGAAGAGCGAATGGCGCAAAACGGGGAAATAACCCTGTCCGAGTACAGGGACATGCTGGGGACGTCCAGAAAATACGCAGTCAGGATACTGGAATACCTCGACCAACAGAAGGTGACGAGGCTGGTCGGCGACGTGCGCGTGCTGGTGTAGAGGAGGCATATTTTTTCACAGTGCTTGTGTCGGCTTGTGCGGAAAAGCCGGCTTCAAATGAAGCTGCAGATGAAAATGGCATCGTTTGGGTCGTTGGTCCAACTTTTTCCTATGAATGGATTGGCTACTGTCCAGCGCACGAAGCTTTTTTGACAACGGTGCCCACCTTGATCCAAAGACAGGCGAAGAGACAGGTGAATATTGCGGCCATGGCGGCTTGACGATACGACAGCATTTGGGAAATACAATGGAAAATACGGTATAATGAGGGTATCTTAAAATTGAAAGGAATTTTACTAACGAACAACCCGGCTGCTGCCGAAAAATACTCAGGCCAAATGGAAACCATGTACCTTGAGGGCGCATGCCTGATGGACGTGCTCCGACTAGCCAGGGACAAAGTGCATATGGGGCACAGGCTGCTCACTCATCCATTGTCGGGTAGCGTGAAGCCGGGCCAGACGCCTTACAAATCGCTTATAATATCGAAGGAAACGGACAGCCTCGACTTGGATTCACTGAAAATCATCGAAGACAGCATCGCCATGGCGAACAAGCAAGCCGAAACCCCTGACAAAAATAAGGAACTGATAAAAGACTACCAGCTGATAGACCTTAGCCTGATAGAAAGCGCCACCATCCCCTAGCAACTACAAACTACCAACTACCGACTACCAACTAC
>WRJV01000197.1 GCA_009778415.1 Clostridiales bacterium
TGGGTCACGGCCACCCCCATGGTCGCTGCCGTGGCTGCTGCTGCCGTGACTGCCGTGCTTGCTAGTATAGCTGCCGTGGCTGCCGTGGTTGCTAATATAGCTGCCGTGGCTGCTGCTGCCGTGCTCATTCTTTTTATCTCCCCCGCTGGGTCGATTTTTGCCGTTCCCGTCTTTGTTTTTATCGTCGTTGTCATCGTCGTTGTTCTTTCCATCATCGTTGTCGCCATCGTCGCCGTCACCGATTTCATTGTCGCCAGCCTTGCTTCCATTTGACTTGCCAATTATCTTCTTGTTTATGACGGTCTCGCTTGGGCTGTCTTCGCTGCCCGCCGTTTTGCCGATCGCATCGTCGCTGTCGTCGTTTTTGCCTGTGTTGTCATCCTTTGCAACCGTGCCGCTTGTTTCGTTGTCGCCGGGGCCGCCTTTTGTTTCGGAATTGCTTGGATCAAGGCTTGTGCCGGAGCTGCCTTCGCCGGCCATCGGTACGCCTTCGCCCTCGCCAATTTCTATGCCGTTTTCTATAGCAGTGTCCGCGCTTGGGCTGTCTTCAGCAACCTCAGTGCTGTTGTCTGCGTTGCTTTCTATGCCGCTGCTGTCAAACTCGCTGTTGACGTCGCTGCTGCTTTTTCCTCCGGCCTTGCCGGCAGCCGCTTTCAGGTCAGTTATGGGCATTTTTACGAGCTCGCCTATTGGCACAGACTGGTCTGCGCTAAACAGCTGCTCGGCTAATTTCAATACATTTGGCGACACCCCAAGGTCCTCGGCCCATGCACGGAAATCTGCGCTGCACACGTCAATGTCGACAAAATCGCTCATCCCGTTCTTTTCCAGCGCGGCGCTGATCTGTGCCAGTATTTTCCCCGGATTTTTGCCTCTTCGCTCAGCGATCATGATCGAGACCGCCGGCTCGTTGTCCTGTATATTGAGGTACCCCCTGTGTTCAGCTTCTTTTATCAGAGCGATCACTGTTTTTTCTGGGCTGCCTTTGAGCTTTACTCCGGCAACAAGGTCCGCTCCGTCCTCGTTTAGGGGATTTGTTTCTTTGAGTTTGTTCAGGTCGTTGAACACCAGCTCGACGCTGGGGTTGATGTCAACGAATACGGAATAGCTTTCTGCGCTCCAAAGCCATGCAAAGCTTCCAAGAGCAACGGCTACAACCAGGCAGGCGGCCAGCGCCGACAGCCTGGCTGCCTTGGCGCTAAAAACCAGTAGCTTGGCCTGTGGCACCAGGTCTATCTCTGTCCCAATCGGTAAAGAGCCGTATCCCCTGACGAATTGAAAAAAGCCTTCCTTGTCCATCACATAAGAACCGCCGTTCTCATGGCTCATCAGTATTGCTTTCATTAGTAGTCCCTCCGATCATTTACATAATCTGAAAGCAAATCATAATCCCCTGTCGCTATTATTATTGAGGCTATGATAAAAGTTCGCGCTCGCTCAAGTTTTTTTTGGGGTAATCCGGTAATTTCTGACACTGCCTTAACAGGAAAATAATGCTTCAGCCGTATTGTTTGAACAATATCCGGCGATTGTTGGACTTTAGTTACTGCTTGCGTATATTCCTTGCGCAATTGCTGATGCTTTGGAGAGTTGCTTGCCAGTGACTCCATGGTTATTCCCCAAGAGCTCAATTCTGACTTGAATTGCTCAATCTCCTCAACGAGCATCTCGCGCCGGCGCTCCTCGTTGAACGCACGGACAGATATTTCGTCAACAGCAGCTGTTTGAGCCGATGACTGGTCGTCAAAACAGCCGTCAAGCGGAATAGTTTGCTCCTCCTTGCTGTAAATCTTGCGGAGCTGGTCAATGATGCGCCTGCGGACTACACGGTCTGCGAATGGAAAAAAATGCCCCTTTTCAATGTCGTACCTTCGAATGGATTCGTAAAAAGCAAGCAACGCGACGCTGAAAAGCTCGTCGCGGCGCCCTGTGTCGGAACGCAGGGAATACTTGGAAACGCGGCTATGTATAAAAGGGCGGAACTCTTCTATCAAACCTTCCATATCTAAATCAGATTGCTTGGCTGCAACTGCACGATCGTCTAGCATTGCAGCGGCTTCAAGTGTTTCTACCATCATGAACCCCCACCCTCAGTATACAAGCCAAACGATTAGAAATAATTGAGGTATTTGATTATATCATATTTAGATGTCACTTGCCACTCTTTTTTATCTTTTTTTATCAAATTGCGGTACGCAGCCGCTGTCACTTCCCTAGGCAAAAGTTCGAGAAAACTTCGTTTATTATGTCGTCTGACGCCGTCTCGCCTACTATTTCCCCCAAAAACTCGAAGCCCGCCCTCACGTCGACCTCGATGAAGTCGAGCGCCGCTTTCGCTTCTGCCATGCGCCTTGCGTCGCCCAGTGCGCTAGATGCTCGCAGCAAAAGGTCCTTGTGCCTGGCGTTCGTTACCAGCAGGCTTTCGCTTTGGCTCACTTTCCCGCCATAAACCATAGCCACTATTTTCTCTTCGATCTCGTTTATTCCCACATCGTCTATTACCGATGTGTCAATTGTGTCACAGTTTGGCAATATTTCGTGAATTTGCTTTTCGTATATTTTCTTGTCTATGTCTGTTTTGTTGATTAAAACAAGAGCTTGCCTGCCGCCTGCGTCTGCCAAGAGGCTTAGGTCTTCGCAGGAAAGCCCTTCGCTCCCATCGACCATCAGCAGGATCAAATCTGCCCGGCTAAACGCTTCCCGGCTTTTCTCTATCCCGATTCTCTCAATAGCGTCTTCCGTGCTCCTGATTCCTGCGGTATCAAATATCCTGACAGGGATTCCTCTTATGCTTACGCCTTCTTCAATGATGTCCCTGGTCGTCCCAGGGATTTCCGTCACGATTGCCCTGCTTTCCTTTAGCAGGGCGTTGAGCAGTGACGATTTACCAACATTTGGGCTTCCTGCTATCACGACTTTCAGGCCTTCCTTCACTATGCGGCCGGTATCTGCTGTAATTAACAGGTTTTCAATCATATCGCTTATTTGCGATATGCCCTCTGTTAGCTGTGCGAATGTTACTTCCTCGATGTCCTCGTCCGGATAATCCAAGTTTACAGCAATGTGGACCAGCAAGCTCAAAAGCCTTTCTCTGATCTCCCTCACTTTCTGCGACAGTTTCCCTTCGAGCTGCAAAACCGCCGAATCAAAACTTCTTGCCGCCTTGGCCTTAACTAGGTCGATAACAGCCTCAGCTTGAGCCAGGTCTATCCTGCCGTTCAAAAAAGCCCGTTTCGTAAATTCGCCAGGCTCTGCAAGCGCCGCCCCTTGCCTCAAGACCAAGTCCAAGGTTTTCCTCAAGGCTACGACGCTTCCGTGGCAGTTTATTTCAGCGACGTCTTCCCTCGTATAGGTATTAGGCGATGGGAAAAACACAGCCATCGCTTCGTCTATCATTTCCCCGCTGTCCGGGTCTTTTACTGTCCCATAGGTCAGCTTCCTGTTTTGGAGGTGTCGGCTTTTGGCTGGAATGAAAACTTTGCTGAGGATGCTTCGCGCCTCGCATCCGCTTATCCTGACTATTCCGATGCCGCCTTCGCCATAAGCAGTGGCAACGGCTGCTATGGTTTCTTCCCGAAACATAAACCCGTCTCCTTTGCATTTTAGCCCATTATATCAAAACTTGCGATTATTTTAAATAAATTTTGCAAATTCGTTGAATTTCACAATTGCCAGTGTTAAAATCAAAAGAAAACGCAAGGAGGGATATTTATGCCGCTTGACACTATCGAATCAATCCGCACCCGCTACTCTTGCCGGGCTTTTTCTGACAGGATGCCGTCTGACGAAGACCTCCGGCTGATTGCCGAAGCCGCTGTTCGCTCCCCCAGTGGGATGAACCGCCAGCCTTGGCGGATAATCGTCGTCAAAAACAAAGAGCTTCTAAATGACCTTGAAGAAGAAGGGATGAAAAACCTAGCTGCTTTCCCGGACAAGAGCGCGTACGAGCGCATTATGTCCAGGGGCGGCAAATTGTACTACAGCGCCCCGTGCATGGTCGTCTTGCCGGTTGCCAAAGCAGAGCGGCCCGGTACCGAACTTATCGACTGCGGGATTGTTACAGGGAACATCGCGGCGGCAGCCACTTCTCTTGGAATCAACAGCCTCATCTGCGGTCTTGCTGCGTTCTCTTTTGCCGACGCGAAAGGCGCCGAGTTCAAAAAAAAGCTCAACTTCCCTGATGGGTACGAGCTCGGCATAGCCGTCCTGCTCGGCTACGCAACGCTGCCTGATGGTGCGCCGCATGAGCCGGATTTTGACAAAATTACCGTAATAGAATAGGGGCCGCTGATTTATGGACAAAATGCGTTTTGGAAAAACAGGGCTGCTTGTCAGCAAAATTGCATTCGGCGGCATCCCCCTGCAGCGTTTGGGCACTGCCGAGGCAGTGGAGCTGGTTCGCGGGGCAATCAACTTGGGGGTCAACTTTTTCGACACCGCCAATGGCTACAGCACCAGCGAAGAGAGGATTGGGCTCGCAATCAAGGGCTATCAGAGGAGCAGCCTTGTGCTGTCTTCAAAATCCCTTGCCCGTGACAAGAAGACTTTTTTGCGCCACGTTGACCAGTCCCTTAAGCAGCTTGGCACCGACTACATTGATTTGTACCATCTCCACAACGTATCGTCTGCCGGGGTTTGCGACGTCGTGTTCGGAGAAGACGGCGCCTTTGAAGGGCTTGCCGAAGCCGTCAATGCGGGCAAAGTGCGCTTTGCGGCGTTTTCCAGCCACAGCGTGCCTCTGTCCATTCGCATCATGAGAGAAGGCAAATTTGCTGCCGTGCAGCTGCCTTTCAACTATGTTGACGACGAAGCGGGCAAGGAAGCAATACCCCTCGCCAAGAGCCTCGGTCTAGGGTTCATCGCCATGAAACCCTTCGGCGGCGGCCTATTAAGCGATGCAAATTTGTCGATCAAGTACCTTTCCCAATTTGACAGCATAGTGCCGGACCCCGGCATTGAAAAACTGTCCGAGCTTGAAGAAATAATCCGGATCGCCGAATCGGGCGAAAGGTTCGCTGCTGCCGACGCGGCTGCGGTAGAAAAGGCAAAAGCGGAGTTCAGCGGCAGCTGGTGCCACCGCTGCGACTACTGCCAGCCCTGCCCGCATAACATCGGCATCAGCACCGCGCTCCCCATAGAAAGCCTCATCAAGCGCATACCATACCCCCAAGTTGTTGAACTGGCTGGAAAAAGCATGGAAGCCGCAAGAAGCTGCGCAGGGTGCCGCGCATGCGTCGACAGGTGCCCTTACAGGCTGGACGTCCCGGTGCTTCTCAAGGAAAAACTGAGGCTTTGGGACCGCTACGTCTCCGAAAACACCAGCCTAGCGAGGTAGGGATAAAAAACACTCAGAAAGGACAAAACAAATGCAATACCGCACCGACCCAACATCAGGGAACCAGCTGTCTGCACTCGGCTTTGGGTGCATGCGCTTCCCGCGTGGCATCAACGTAAAAATAGACAAAGACAAATCAGAAAAGCTTGTGATGGCTGCCATCGAGCGTGGCATAAACTATTTTGACACCGCTCACATGTACGGTGGAAGCGAAGAAACCCTTGGAGGTATCCTTGACAAAAACTGCGCCAGGGAAAAAATCTTCCTCGCCACCAAGCTTCCGCATCGGCTGTGCAAGAACCGCGAGGATTTTGACAGGTTTTTTAACGAGCAGCTTACCCGGCTCAAGACAAGCTACATTGACTATTACCTGATTCACAACCTCCCGTCTGCCGCAGCTTGGGAGGGCCTTTGCGCGCTTGGCATAGAACAGTGGATCGAAGAAATGAAGTCGAGCGGGAAAATACGGCAGATAGGCTTTTCGTTCCACGGCGCCCAGAACGAGTTTTTCGCCCTGCTCGACGCTTTCGGCTGGGATTTTTGCCAAATACAGTACAATTACATGAACGAAAACTACCAAGCCGGACGTGAAGGGCTCCTCAAGGCGCATGAAAAAGGGCTGCCAGTCGTCATAATGGAGCCGCTGCTTGGTGGCAAGCTGGCAACCGGCTTGCCCAAAAAAGCTGTTAAACTGTTCCATGGCGCGGACAATTCTTTGTCTGCTGCAGCATGGGCGCTGCGATGGCTGTGGGACCAGCCTGAAGTCACCGTCGTCCTTTCGGGCATGAACAGCGGTGAACAGCTTGAAGACAACCTGAAAACAGCTGAAAGCGCCGTGCCCGGCATGCTTTCCAATCACGAAGCTTCTGTCTTGTCAGAAGTGGTTTCCGTAATCAAAGAAGCCTACAAAGTCCCCTGCACCGGCTGCAACTACTGCATGCCATGCCCTCACGGCGTAAACATACCGGGGATATTTGCCGCCTACAACTCTTATTACGCCCTTGGTGTTGTTGCCGGGATAACTCAATACATGACCAGCTTGGGAGGCATGACGAGCACTGAAAAAAATTTCAGCGGCAGGAACTGCGTCAAATGCGGCAATTGCGAAAAGCAGTGCCCACAGCATATAGAGATCATTAAATCTTTGGAGGCCGCTACAAAGCGGATGGAGCCGTTTTGGGTCAGGGCGGCTGTAAAGATCGTGTTTGCATTTAGGAAATAGCTTTTCGTTTGTATCGTGAAGCCCTAAAACGTGAATCTCTAAGTTATAAAAAGCCCTCGTTTCAGGTAGCGAGGGCTTTTTTACAT
>WRJV01000198.1 GCA_009778415.1 Clostridiales bacterium
CTTACCAGCACGACGACAACGGTAGAAAAGATGCTTGAAGCGTTCAACAGCTGCATTGAGATCGACATAGCAGAGGGAGAGGACCTAAATGTGACCAATTCGGCGCTGGCAACGCAGCTTCTGCTTATAGTGATCGCCGTAGCCGTTGTGGCGGTAGCCGTCGCGATGTTTTTGGGCGTCTATATTTCGGGCCTGATCAGCAAGCCGTTGCTTCCGCTTACCGAGTTCATGAAGACGGCAGCCACTACAGGGGACCTCAGCCTCAACCCCAAAGACGTCGAAGTCATAGAGCTTTTCGGCATGAGGAAGGACGAGATCGGCAATCTCATCAAATCATCTTCAGATTTCATTAAGCGGGTCACTGAAATCAGCAAAAGCCTTGAGGCCGTCGCGAAAGGCGACTTGACCGTGTCCCTTGTGCCCCTTTCAGACGTGGACACGATAGGGGTTTCGCTGGACGGCATGATCGCCAGGCTCAACGACATGTTCGTCGAGATAAACGCCTCCACAGCGCAGGTGTCCACAGGTGCGAAGCAGGTTGCCGACGGTTCCCAGTCCCTTGCCCAGGGCTCCACCGAGCAGGCGTCTTCCGTTGAGCAACTGGCCGCGTCCCTCGGAGACGTGTCCGGCAAAACGAACCAGAACGCCGAAATGGCCAAGGAAGCGGCAAACCTGTCAGGCAGCATAAAAGACAGCGCGGAAAAGGGCAGCACGCAGATGGACAACATGATGAAGGCAGTGACTGAGATCAACGACGCCAGCCAGTCCATAGGCAAAGTCATAAAGGTGATCGACGACATCGCGTTCCAGACCAACATCCTCGCTCTGAACGCTGCCGTGGAAGCGGCCCGCGCCGGCCAGCACGGGAAGGGCTTCGCAGTGGTTGCCGAGGAGGTGCGCAACTTGGCCGGAAAGAGCGCTGAAGCTGCAAAGGACACCAGCGGGCTGATAGAAAACTCGATCGAAAAGGCAAACCTAGGGATGGCGATCGCGACGGAAACGGCGGAATCGCTCAAAGAAATCGTAAGCGGCATAAACCGCAACGCGGAAATAATCGCGGAAATCGAAGTGCTGTCGCAAGAGCAGAACGAGGCGATCACGCAGATAAACATCGGAATCGACCAAGTTGCGCAGGTGGTGCAGCAGAACAGCGCAACCGCCGAACAGAGCGCAGCCGCCTCCGAGGAGATGAGCGGGCAGTCCACCATGCTGACGCAGCTGGTGTCGCAGTTCAAGCTGAAAAACGGGCGCAGCTTGGAAAGGGTTTCAAGCGGCCCGAGCAGCGCGGCCAGGGCGCCGTTTGCCGCTACTTTTGGGGAACCTCCGCATTTGAAGCCTATGAAGTCGCCCGCTATGATGGAAAAACCCAGTTTCGCGACAGCTGATGCCGACGATTTCGCCGACGACTTCGGTTATTCAAACGACAAGTACTGACAGAGGGGCACGGTCGGATGAAATTAAATGGCGGGAACATAGTATGTGAAGTGTTGCTGGAGCACGGCGTTGACACCGTGTTTGGCTACCCGGGAGGGGCGGCGCTAAACCTATACGACGCCCTGTACGGATACCAAGGCAAGATCAGGCATGTTTTGACTGCGCACGAGCAGGGGGCTTCCCACGCTGCAGACGGCTATGCGCGGGCGTCGGGGAAGACCGGCGTAGTGTTCGCCACCAGCGGGCCGGGCGCGACGAACCTTGTGACTGGCATAGCTGCCGCGTTCATGGACAGCGTGCCTATGGTTGCAATTACGTCAAACGTGGCGAGCTCTCTGATCGGGCGGGACGCTTTTCAGGAGATATACATAACAGGGGTGACGCTCCCCATAACAAAGCACAATTTCTTTGTCAACAGGGCAGATGGCCTCGCCCACGCCCTTCGGGAATCCTTCCGCATCGCGAACACGGGGCGGAAGGGCCCCGTCCTAATAGACATAACCAAAAACGCAACGGCCGAATCCTGCGAATTCGAGCCAATGGCGCCGTACACCGTTGCCGAGCTGCCAAAGGCGGCTGACTGGGAAGTGCAGGAAGTGGCGGACCTGATCAACAAGTCGGAAAGGCCGGCAATTTACTTTGGGGGCGGCGCCACCGCTTCCGGAGCAGGGGGCGGCCTTGTTGCCCTTGCGGAAAAAGCGGACATCCCGGCAGCGCACACGATCATGGCGGCAGGCGTAATCGGAAGCGAAAACAAGAGGAACCTGGGCCTTATCGGCATGCACGGGACAGTGGCGGCAAACATGGCCATCGACAACGCGGACCTGGTCATCGCCCTGGGCACCAGGTTCAGCGACAGGGTGGCGCTAAACATGGAGAAGTTCGCCAAGAGGGCGAAGCTTGTGCAAGTCGACATTGACAGAAGCGAAATCAACAAAAATGTCTCAGTCGACGTTTCCGTGATAAGCGACGTGAAGTATTTCCTTGAAAAGCTGCTGCCTCTCGTGGAGGAGAGGCGGCGCCCCGAAAGGCTGGCGGCTATCGACAGCTGGAAGGAAAAATACAGGGTCGAAAAGGACGCCGACAGCGACAGCGCAGGTGTCATCAAACCCCATCAGCTGATAGGCAGGATATGCGACATGACCGACAAGGAGACGATTTACGTTACCGACGTCGGGCAGCACCAGATGTGGGCCGCCCAGTACATCAAGCACAAAAACACGAATTCGTTTCTGACGAGCGCCGGGCTTGGGGCGATGGGCTACGGCTACGGCGCGTCAATCGGGGCGCAGATGGCGTTCCCGGGCAAGCGGGTCGTCCACATTACCGGCGACGGCTCGTTCCATATGAACATGAGCGAAGCATGCACGGCGGTCAGCAACCGGCTGCCCATCATCAGCGTAATATTCAACAACAGGGTCCTCGGAATGGTCTACCAGTGGCAGAACGCGTTTTATGGTGGCAGGCTGTCTGCCACGGTGCCGGAAAGGGTGACGGATTTTGCCAAAATAGCGGAGGGGTTCGGGGCAAGGGGCTTTCGGGCAAATACCCTCGGCGAATTTGAATCGGCCTTTGCGGCGGCCCTCAAGGAGAACGGCCCCAGCTGGATTGAGTGCAGCATCGACAGGGAAGAAAAGGTGCTCCCGATGATCCCCAACGGTGCCACCGTTGAAGACATCATACTGGAATAGAGGGGGAGGGTCAATTGGAACAGGGAAACAACGCAAACCCAGTCAGCAAACAGGTCATCTGCATAATCGTCGACAACCAGCCCAACGTGCTTGCCAGGATTTCCAGCCTCATCGGCAGAAGGAATTTCAACATCAGCACGATAACCGCGTCTGAGACGAACCTGCCGGGCATTACCAGGATAACGGTGGTGGTGAGCGGCGACGACGAAAACGTGCTCCACCAGATAATTGCCCAGACGGAAAAACTTGAAGTCGTGAAGAAAGCCTACCTGCTGGACATGTCAAACACGCTTTACCGGGAGCTCCTGCTGGTCAAAATCAAGTCCGACGAGACAAACCGCGCGGCGCTGATGGAGATCGTGGAAATCTACAGGGCAAAGATCATCGACCTTTCAAAGAGCAGCATGATAATCGAGCTGACGGGCTTGCCGGAAAAGATCGACGCTTTCATGGACATGGTGGACTGCTTCAGCATTGTGGAAGTGTGCCGGACCGGGGTGACGGGCATTGAAAGAGGAAAAGAGGAATTGAAATGGTGAAAAAATTCTACGACAAGGACTGCGACTTTTCGCAGCTTGATGGCAAAACCATATCGATAATAGGCTACGGCAGCCAAGGCCACGCCCACGCGCTGAACCTCAAGGACAGCGGCGCAAGCGTAATAACCGGGCTTCGGAAAGGCTCTGCAAACTGGCCCAAGGCGGAAAGCGCGGGCCTGCGGGTGATGGAAGTCGAGGACGCGGCGGAGGCAGGGGACATCGTCATGATGCTGGTGCCCGACGAGTACGGGGCGAGGGTCTACAACTCGCAGGTCGCGGGGCACATGAAAGAAGGGGACGTGCTGATGTTCGCCCACGGTTTCAACATACATTACAACCAAATCGAGCCGGCCAGCTGCCTCGACGTGGTGATGGTGGCGCCCAAGGGCCCCGGCCACACTGTGAGGAGCCAGTACTTGGAAGGCAAAGGCGTCCCCAGCCTGCTTGCCGTACACCAGGACAGGTCCGGAAAGGCCAGGGAGTACGGCCTCGCCTACGCGGCGGGCATCGGAGCGGGCCGGGCAGGGATACTTGAAACCACGTTCAAGGAGGAGACGGAAACGGACCTTTTCGGCGAACAGGCTGTTTTGTGCGGTGGGGTCACCGAACTGATGAAGGCCGGCTTTGAAACCTTGGTAGAGGCTGGATACGAACCTGAGATGGCGTATTTTGAATGCGTACACGAGATGAAGCTCATAATAGACCTAGTCAACAGCGGAGGGTTTGAAATGATGAGGCATTCTGTGTCCAACACTGCGGAGTACGGCGACTACGTCTCCGGCAGGAAAGTGATCGGCAAGTGCGCAAGGGAAGCCATGAAGCAAATCCTCTCTGACATACAGGACGGGACCTTTGCGTCCGAATTCATACAAGAGTTCGGAGCAGGGGGGCAGGCGCGGTTTTCGGCGTCAAGAAGGAAAGAAGCGAGCCACCAGCTTGCAACGGTTGGCAGCGAGCTCAGAAAAATGATGAGCTGGCTCAAATGACAAGCCACCAGGTGACGAAGGGCATCGAGAGGGCGCCGATGCGCAGCCTCTTTTACGCCATGGGGTACACGAAAGAAGAACTGGAAAGGCCGCTGATCGGCGTTGTTTCAGCCCACAGCGACATAGTACCGGGGCATTTTCACTTGGAGAAAATAGTCGAAGCCGTCAAGGCAGGCGTAAGGTCTGCTGGCGGGACGCCTGCCATGTTCCCTTCGATCGGGGTGTGCGACGGCATCGCCATGGGGCACCATGGCATGAAATTCAGCCTTGCAAGCCGGGAGCTCATAGCCGACAGCGTAGAAACCATGGCTTTGGCCCATTGCTTCGACGGGCTGGTCCTAGTGCCGAACTGCGACAAAATAGTGCCCGGGATGGTTATGGCGGCGGTGAGGCTCAACATCCCGGCGGTCGTGTGTTCCGGCGGGCCCATGATGAGCGGCACGGCTGGCGGCAAGGAAGTGAGCCTTTCAAACGTGTTTGAGGCGGTCGGTGCCAGGAAGGCCGGCTTGATTGACGATGCGCAGCTAGAAGAGTGCGAGCAGGAGGCCTGCCCTGGCTGCGGCTCCTGCGCCGGGATGTACACTGCCAACAGCATGAACTGCCTCTGTGAGGCCATCGGCATAGCGCTCCCCGGAAACGGCACCATCCCAGCGGTCTATGGTGCCAGGCTCAGGCTTGCAAAGCATTCGGGGCAAGCCATCATGAACCTGGTCGAGAAAAACATAAGGGCGAGGGACATTGTCAACGAAAAATCCATCGGGAACGCGATCGCCTGCGACATGGCTCTGGGCTGCTCTTCAAACAGCGTCCTTCACCTTTTGGCAATAGCCAGCGAGGCGGGGGTCAAACTCGACTTGAGCGTATTCAACGAGTACAGCGAAAGAGTCCCCAACCTGTGCCACCTTGCGCCTGCGGGCGACGCGCACATGCAGGACCTGCACAGGGCCGGAGGGGTGCAGGCGGTGATGGCGGAGCTTGCAAAGAAGGGGCTTGTGGATTTAAGCCTAGTCACGGTTGCTGGCAGTGGTAGCAGCGGTGGCAGCGGTGGCATGTGTGGCAGTGCCGGGAGTGCCATCAGGCCGATAGAAAGGCCCTACAGCGAAACCGGCGGGCTGGCGGTGCTTTGGGGAAACATTGCAGAGGAAGGCTGCGTCGTCAAACGGAGCGCAGTAGCGCCTGAAATGCTGGTGCATTCGGGGCCTGCCAGGGTTTTTGACAGCGAGGACGACGCGATAGGCGCCATATTCGGCGGGAAAATAAAAGACGGGGACGTGGTCGTCATACGCTACGAAGGGCCAAGGGGCGGGCCGGGCATGCGGGAGATGCTCGGGCCGACCAGCGCACTGGCCGGGATGAAGCTGGACAAGAAGGTGGCGCTGGTGACAGACGGGCGCTTCAGCGGCGCCAGCAGGGGCGCGTCGATAGGCCACATAAGCCCCGAGGCTATGTCGGGCGGAAAAATCGGGCTCATAGAAAACGGCGACACGATAGACATAGACATTCCTAATTTCAGGATAAACGCTAGGGTCGCGGAGGAAGAGTTTGCAGAAAGGAAGAAAAAATACACGGTGCCGGAACCAAGGGTCAAGACCGGGTGGCTTGGCAGGTACGCAAACCTGGTCACGTCGGCAAATACCGGCGCGGTGCTGAAATAACGCTTGCATATGCGGGAGACGGTGCAGATGAGAGAAATAATCAACACGAACAAGGAGCTTTGCACAGGCTGCAACAGGTGCGTCAGGGAATGCCCGATGGAGATGGCCAATATCACGTACCAGGACGAGAGAGGCGCCATAAAGGTAAAAGTTGACCACAAAAAATGCATTGTCTGCGGCAGGTGCGTTTCTGCCTGCAAGCACGAAGCGAGGTACTATGAGGACGACACCAAGCGGTTCTTTGACGACTTGGCGGCAGGAACCCCCATATCGCTCATCACTGCGCCTTCTGTCAGGACGAACATCCTGGGGTACAGGAGGCTTTTCACGTATTTGAAGCAAATAGGCGTCACTAA
>WRJV01000199.1 GCA_009778415.1 Clostridiales bacterium
AACTACCAACTACCAACTCAACCCAACTACCAACTACCAACTACCAACCCAACTCAATCCAACCCAACTACCCCCCAATCCAACTGTCACCCCCTCTACCAACTACCAACTACAAACTCCCCTCTACCAACTACCAACTACAAACTACCAACTCAACCCAACTACCAACTACAAACTCCCCTCTCCCAACTCCCAACTAATTAATTGTTGCATTTTCTTACATCTAGTGCTATCATGACTATATAGAATAAAAAAGAAGAGGATAGAAATAATGTATTTTGGCAGTGTCCGTTTTTTTAGGCACCTAATTTTGATGGTTATCGCATTGCTGATAATCATACCGACAGTAGGCTGTTTCGTTTTGATGGCTCAAGTCCACAGCCTCCAGGGCCAGCTTGAGTCGCTGCAGCCTAGCTTGCCGCCGGGCAGCGAGGGCGAAAGCAGCAACGGGGACATCCCGGCAGCGAACGAAGGCGAAGATGAGCAGAAAGATGCAGGCGAACAAAACGTTGCAGGTAACGATTTGGCAGCAAACATATCGGCTGACGGGCCTTTGTACCAAGGGAAGTACCCTTGGCTTTACGTTGAAAAAGCTTCCGCATACGTTCCGGTTACCGAAAAAACAGTGTTCCTTACCTTTGACGACGGCCCCACTGAATACACTCCACAGATTTTGGACACACTGGCAGACAAAGGCGCGCATGCGACGTTTTTTGTCGTTTACAGGGACGGCGAAAACGCAGAAGCCATTTACAAGCGCATCGTCAATGAAGGCCACACGCTTGCCATCCACTCCAAAACTCATATCTACAGTTACATATATCGCTCAATAGATGATTATTTGGACGATTTTGCAGGCATAGCCGAGCCGCTTGAAACAATAACAGGCGTCAAGCCCGACATTTTCAGGTTCCCGGGAGGAAGCAGAAACGAATACATCAACCCCATCCGGTCAGAATTGATTGCGGAAATGACCCGCCGAGGCTATACGCACTACGACTGGGACGTGACATCTGCCAGCGCTGACGCCAAAGCAACCAAGGAATCCATCTATTCCTACGTCACAAGCGGGGTTTCAGGCGAGGATCGGCAGAGCGCGATTGTGCTGCTGCACGACGCAGGGCCTGCGGCAGCCGCAGTAGTAGCAGCTCTACCCGACATCATCGATTCGCTTAAAGCTTCAGGATACAAATTCGGAGTTTTAAATAACAAAGTCAAACCACCCCAGACAAATTAATCTATTCAACCTACAATTCTGAAAGGAGACAGCTAAATGGCCGAAAAACCCATGAATAATTTTAGGACCGCAGTGAACGAATTGATGAATGGAAAAACCAGGGCAGACGAGTTCACCCCCCGTGAAGAGCCCGTCAAAGAGCCTCCCGCCTACAGGGCAGCGCCTGTTGCGGCACCTGTTGCACAGCCCGTCGCAATGCCCGTTGCCACGGCATTCGAGCCGATTCCCCAGGACAGTGCGCTCTCCGGCAATTTGCCGTCCATATTCGCGCCTGACCTGATAATAGAAGGCACGGTTAAGTCCAAGTCTGACATCAAGTTGAACGGGTACATCAAAGGCGACGTAAGCTGCGGCGGCTCAGTTTATTCCACCGGAACTGTCGAAGGGAACATCGACGGCGTAAACGTCATATTGGAAGGAAGCACTGTGACCGGCAACATCAACGTTAGGAGTTCAGTAGCTGTTGACAGCAGTTCCTCCGTCACCGGCGACATTGTCGGAGCTTCTTTGATATCAGACGGCAAGATTAAGGGGAACATCATTTTGAAAGACTCCATCTCGCTGCAGTCCAACTCCACGCTGATCGGAAACGTCAAGGCAAAGAACATAGCCATTGAAGCCGGCTCGACCCTTATGGGCAGCATCGAAATCAAATCATCACCGCCAGATCCCACGCCGATACCCCCTCCGCTGCATTCATATGCGCCGGCGCCACCGCAGGCGGCTGCGCCTGAATTTACCCCCGCTTCCGGTTCGGTTGCCGATTTGCTGGCAAAAAAGGAAGCCCTGAAAGAATCCCTCGCCAAAAAAGAAACAGACAGAGGGCCGGACACAAAGAACAAGTTTAAATGACAATTAGCGGCAACGACATTCGCATGGCCAAGCTGCTGTTCCCCAATATCACTGCAACCCCTGAACATTACGAGGGGCTGTTTCCTCAGCGCGGTTTGACAGCAGGCGCGAAGGTGACAAGGCTGGCACCGAGCCCCACAGGCTTCATACACCTTGGCAACCTTTACGGCGCATTCGTCGACGAGCGCCTCGCGCACCAAAGCGAAGGCGTGTTTTTCCTGCGCATTGAAGACACCGATGAAAAACGTTATGTGGACGGAGCCGTCGACGTGATTATTTCCTCCCTCAAATTTTTTGGCATCGATTTTGACGAAGGCGCCGGCCCAGACGGCGACACCGGCGATTACGGGCCCTACCACCAGAGCAACCGGACCGACGTGTACCAGTGCTTTGCCAAGCATTTGGTGGAGCGCGGCTGCGCGTACCCTTGCTTCCTTACCGAACAGGAAATATCGGAAATTCGCCAGGCTCAGGAAAAGAGAAAAGAAAACCCCGGCATATACGGGGAATGGGCTTCCGGCAGGGATTTGACCTTTGAGCAAGTGGAATCCCGCGTGAGGTCAGGCATGCCATACGTGCTGCGGCTTAAGTCTGCGGGCGCCGGCGGGACGATCCATGTCGAAGACGGCATCAGGGGAACACTTGCAATGCCTGAAAACAACCAAGACGTCGTTTTGCTGAAAACGAACGGGGTCCCCACCTACCACTTCGCACACGTCGTAGACGACCACCTGATGCGCACGACCCACGTTGTCCGGGGGGCAGAATGGCTGCCGTCGCTCCCTATCCACATTGAGCTCTTCAAAATGCTAGGTTTTCCGCTCCCAGTGTACTGCCACACAGCGCAGCTTATGAAACTTGGCGAAGGCGGCAACAAGAGAAAGCTGTCAAAGCGCGAGGACCCTGAACTGTCCCTTGACTATTACCGAAACGAAGGGTACCACCCGAACGCAGTCAGGGAGTACCTGCTGACCATCCTGAATTCCGACTACGAAGAATGGCGCCGGGCAAACCCGGGCAAAGACGCAGGCGAATTCCCGTTCGCAATAGAAAAAATGAGCACGTCCGGGGCATTGTTCGACTTGGACAAGCTGAACGACGTCAGCAAGGACGTGTTGCTCGGCATCCCGGCAGAGGAGCTTTGCGGTTTCATGGCAGGATGGGCGAAGGAGTTTCGGCCGGAAATTGCTGGCCTTTTTGAAGGGAACGAAACATATGTCGGAAGAATCCTAGATTTGGGCAGGAGCGGCAGCAACCCAAGGAAGGATTTGATATGCGCCAAGCAGATTTTTGAATTCATACGCTATTTTTTCGACAGCTATTTCACAGCAGTGGACGAACCCCCGCCAAACGTGAGCAAAGCCGACGCAAGCGCAATTTTAAAGTCGTATCTTGACACGTACTGCCACGGCGACGACCAGCAGCAGTGGTTCGGCAAGATCAGGGAGATCGGCGCGTCCCTCGGGTACGCCGCAAAACCAAAGGACTTCAAGAAAAACCCGGATCAGTACAAGGGGCACGTCGGCGACGTCAGCACCGTCATAAGAATTGCCCTGGTGGGCCGGGCGCAGTCGCCGGACCTGTGGGAGATACAACAGATACTAGGTGAGGAACGGGTGAGGCAGCGGATAAAAAACTGCGTTCCAGCATAAAAAAACAAGCGGGATGCCCAGTGTAAAACCAAGCGCCCCGCTTTTCTATTTGACGTCAACTAGCCGATAAGGCCGTTTCCCTGCATGATTCTCAGGAACACGTCCGCAAACACCACAGAGACGATCGTCATGAGCTTTATCAGGATGTTGATTGACGGCCCTGACGTGTCCTTGAACGGGTCGCCCACCGTGTCGCCCACGACGGCGGCTTTGTGCGGCTCGCTGCCCTTTCCGCCGTAATTGCCTTCTTCGATGAACTTCTTTGCGTTGTCCCATGCACCGCCGGCATTGGCCATCATTATGGCAACAAGCACGCCGGACGCCATGGCGCCCGCCAGCATCCCTCCAAGGGCTTCGGTACCCATTACGATGCCTACGGCAAGAGGAGCGATTATCGCGAGCAGCCCCGGCGCCACCATTTCCTGCAGCGCCGCTTTCGTGGAGATGTCCACGCACCTGGCGTAGTCGGGCTTCGACGTCCCCGCCATGATGCCCGCGTCCTCCCTGAACTGCCTACGCACTTCGTCAATCATCTGTTTTGCGGCTTTTCCCACGGAATTCATCGTAAGGGCAGAGAAGAGGAACGGGAGCATCGCCCCGATGAACAGCCCTGCGATTACTAAAGGCTGCAGCAGGCTGATCGACTCTATTTTCACAAGTTGGGAATACGTAGCAAACAAGGCGAGCGCTGTGAGCGCAGCGGAGCCAATGGCAAACCCCTTCCCGATTGCGGCCGTCGTGTTGCCGACAGCGTCAAGCTTGTCGGTTATTTTCCTTACGTCCTTTGGCAGCTCGGACATTTCGGCGATACCGCCGGCATTGTCCGAAACCGGCCCATATGCGTCCACGGCCACCGTCATGGCTGTCGTGGAAAGCATCCCGACAGCTGCAAGGGCTATGCCGTAAAGCCCGGCGAACATGTTCGCGACCAAAATGCCCGCAGCGATGCAGATGATGGGCCATACTGTGGAAAGCATGCCCACCCCGAAGCCGCTTATTATCGTAGTGGCCGGCCCTGTCTGGCACTGCTCCGCTATGGTCTTGACCGATTTGTAATCCCCGGACGTGTAAATTTCAGTTATCTTGCCGATCGCTATGCCTACTACAAGCCCCGCAATGATTGCAACCGCGCAATTGAACGTGCCCAGCAAGGCTTTGCTCAGCACTACCGAGCACACTATTACGATAGACCCGCTGACATACGTCCCCATATTCAAAGCCGACGCAGGGTTCGAACCGTCGCCGCCGCGCACAAACATGATGCCGATCATGGAGGCTATAAGCCCGATTGCCGACAGCAAAAGCGGAAAAGCAGCCCCTGCAACGGGGTCCAAAACGAAAGCCTCCCCAAACCGAGGGTGTATTGACGGTATGACTACTGCAAGGGCGATCGACGAAATAATCGCCCCGACGTAAGACTCAAACAAGTCTGAACCCATGCCGGCCACGTCCCCCACGTTGTCCCCCACGTTGTCGGCTATTACGGCAGGGTTCCTCGGGTCGTCCTCCGGTATCCCCGCTTCGACTTTGCCGACAAGGTCTGCGCCTACGTCAGCAGCTTTCGTGTAAATCCCGCCGCCGACTCGGCCAAAGAGCGCCATCGAAGAAGCTCCAAGGCCAAAACCGGTAACTACCGAGGCGGCGTCCGCCGCTCCGAGCACCACGACAACGAGGCCCACTCCCAGAAGCCCCAGCCCGGAGACGCAGAGCCCCATGACTGCCCCGCTCCTGAATGCGACCTTGAGGGCTTTGTTCATGCCGCTCTCCATAGCGGCGTTGGCAGTCCTGACGTTTCCCTTTGTCGCCACTTTCATGCCGAAGAACCCGGCCATCACAGAAAACGTAGCGCCGAACACGTACAGCACCGCCGTCAGCCAGCTGATAAAAAACCCTATGATAACAAACAAGACGGCAATCACGACAATCATTGTCTTGTACTCCCTGCTCAGGAACGCCATAGCGCCTTCCCTGATGTATCCGGAAATTTCTTTCATACGTTCCGTGCCCTCGTTCACCTTGCTTATCCAAGAAGACAAGCCGTAAGCGAACACAAGCGCAGCGACAGCTGCAACCGGGGCAACTATTGGCAAATAATTCATTGAAACTCCCTCCCCGCTATTCCAAACCAACCAAAACCAGGGATATGACGATAAACAGCACTGCGCCAACAGTCGTAATCTTGCTGAGGATGGCTTCGTACCCTCTGCTTTTCTTCTTACCGAAAAGCTGCTCGGCGCCCCCGCCGATTGAACCTGCCAGCCCCGCGCTGTTCCCGGATTGAAGCAGTATGCTTGCAATAAGGACAAGGCTCGAAATCCCCAGCAGTATCATTAAAATTAACCTTAAACTCATGATGTACCTCCCAATAAATAAATAACCTTTAGAGTTTACCACAGGATCCGCAAAAAATCAAGCTTTTTCGCCCGGCAGGTTGTAAAATGCTTTCATGCCTGCGTATTCCCCTGACGAGTCGAGCAATTCCTCGATGCGCAAGAGCTGGTTGTATTTCGCGATGCGGTCGGTCCTTGAAAGGGAGCCCGTCTTGATCTGCCCCGCGTTCAGCCCGACGACTATGTCCGCGATGGTTGTGTCTTCCGTCTCTCCGCTCCTGTGGGAAACTATTGCCGTGTAACCGGCCTTCTTCGCCATTTCTATGGCGTCAAACGTCTCTGTAAGCGTCCCTATCTGGTTCACCTTGATCAGTATGGAATTCGCAACGCCTTTCCTTATACCGTATGACAGCCTTTCCGTGTTGGTTACGAACAGGTCGTCGCCTACGATCTGGACTTTCTTGCCCAGCCTGTCCGTCAGCAGCTTCCAGCCGTCCCAATCGTCTTCGGCAAGCCCGTCCTCGATTGATATTATCGGGTATTTTGACACGAGCATCTCGTAATAGTCCACCATCTCCGCAGCAGTTTTCCTGACGCCCTCGCCCTTAAGGTCGTAGAGCTT
>WRJV01000200.1 GCA_009778415.1 Clostridiales bacterium
CAGGCAGCCAAAGCCGCAACCTTGGCTGCCTTAGCATAGAATACTAAAGGCTGCACTTGTGGCTTGATGTCTATCTGTGTTCCAACAGGCTGAGAAGCGTATCCTTTGACGAACTGGAAACAACCGTCCTGATTCATCACGTAGGAACCGCCGTGCTCATGACTCATGAGTATTGCTTTCATTTTATACTACCTCCGATCATGTACATAATCTGAAAGTAAATCATAGTCCCCCATTTTTATGATTAATGAGGCTAATATAAAAGTACGTGCGCGCTCTAGTTTTTTTTGGGGTAATCCTGTAATTTCTGCAATTGTTTTTACAGGAAAATACCTTTTTAGCTGAATCGTCTGAACAATGTCCGGCGCCTGGTGAATTTTAGCGACCGCCATCCTGTACTCGTCGAGCAGCTGTTTGTGCTTGGGCGAACTTTTTGCCAGAGAATCCATGGTGATTCCCCAAGTCGCCAACTCAGACTTGAACTGCTCAATTTCCTCAACCAGCATTTCCTGCCGGCGATCTGCGGTGTATGCGCGGACAGATATCTCTTCTACTGCTGTAGACTGGGCCGTCGGCTGTTCGCTGGCATCCTCGTCCAATGACACGGTCTGGCCTTCGTGCCGGTAAATCTTACGTATATGGTCAATGATTCGCGTACAAACCACGCGGTTTGCGAACGGGAAAAAATGTCCCTTTTCGATCTCATATCTTTGAATGGCTTCGTAAAAAGCCATCAATGCGGTGCTAAACAGCTCCTCGCGCCGATCGTAGTCGGTACGCATGGAATACTTGGCAACGCGGCTATGCATGAAAGGGCTGAATTCTTCAATCAAGCCTTCCATTTCGTCTTTTATCTCCTTGGCAGAGACTGCGCGGGTATCAAGTAACGCAGCAGTTTCAACGGTTTCAACTATTTCCACTATTATATCCCTCAAATATGCCTTTGAACTGTGACATTGCCGGCATACTATACTCCTTCCTGAGTGTTTAAATCTAGTTTTTTAATTGCATACTACAATAGTATAACATAGGTTGACTGGTTTAGGCAACTATGTTGTTAAATTCGATTATCCAAATTCTCTCGTTTCCAAAAATTTACAGATTGCCGTTGACAAAAATGCGGAGATGTAGTACAATACAGTATAAGGCATTGGAGGTATTATATGGAAATTATTAATTTAGCTATTTTCTCAAGGGACCAGGATTACGGCCTGGCGCTGGGCGAGGCCCTTTCTGTCCAAAAAAACAATTTTATTGTGGAAGTGTGCAAAGACGAACAGGAACTCTCAAAGATCGCGAAATTCGACTTGCTCCTTTATGATTGCGAAGGCTCAGGCGCAAGCAGCTTCCCAAGCGACAAAAGGGCGATAAAGCTGACGGGATGCCGCGCTGACGCGGCTCTTGACATTGACAACTTGGATTTTACGTTGTACAAGTACTCGAAGGTGCAGGAGCTTTGCGCTGACATTGCACTGTACTACAGCCTGCTGACAGGAAAAGCGAATTATTCGATGGCAGGTGCGGAGTCGAAAATCATAGCGTTCTGCAGCAGCAAAGGGGGAGTTGGAAAGACTACAGTCGCTTTTGGAACAGCGCAGGCACTGCGCAGGCACGGCTCAAAATCTGTCCTGTACGTCTCAATGGAAGAAATCGAATCTACGCTGCTTTACATAAAGGGGCGGGGCGACGGCCCGGGCCTTTGCGAGTACCTTTACCACCTGCTCAAGCCCAACGGCAAAAAACCAGACAGCGAGGCTTTCATGATCAGCGACAAGCACGGCGTACACGCGTTCATGCCCGACAAAGGCGCAAACAGGCTCAGGGAGCTGGACGTTTTGGAGATGGCGCAGTTTTTCAAAGAAATTTCCGGAAGTGGAGCGTGGGACTACATATTGGTCGACATGGGGGAATGCTTTGGCGAGGAAGTCAGCTGGGTGTTCAGCGCCTGCCACAAAATTGCGGTGGTTTTGCCATCAGGCCGCAGGACTGACGAGCGGGAGAGCCGGTTCATGGACTACCTGCGCTTCACTATAGGGGAAGGCGGAGGAGACAAGCTTGTCGAGGTTCGCAACAAGGCGCTTGACAGGGAAGGGGCAATGGAAAGCGAAGGCGCAGTTTACGTTGACTTCGACAGCGACAGCATCGACACCGGCGGCGAGACGGTTGACATATCGATAGACCAGGATTTTGGGTCGGGGGTCAGGGAGCTTATGAAAAAAATCATGTGATTTCAAGCCGCCAATGCCTGCCGGGCGGTCAAAACAAGCCATATGTGGATGTTACGTCCTGGACGAAAATGATCCCATTGCCGGGCTTGTCGATTTCCATGTGCCTGCGGATTGCGGAAACAATCGCTTCAGTCGAGTCTTTATCCGAAACGATGAACACGATCTCCTTTTCCGGCTCTATGCACATTGCGAAAAGCTTGCACGTCTCATGGATGCCGGAACCCCGCGCATGGACGATTGTGCCGCCCCTCGACCCTGCAGACCTGGCGGCGTCCACCACGTCCTCGGCCAGGCCCCTGTCAACTATGGTGCAAATTAAGTTATGCATGATTTCTTCCTCGCTTTCTGATTCCCCGTTGTTCCTCGTTCCGTACAGGCGAGTGACCGGAACAGTAAAAGCTATGCCGTGGTGGGGTTTTCTGAAGTGAAACACACGGTCAAGCACACCGAGCGCTGAGCGCAGCTGGTTCTTTTCATTTACGATCATGACGATTTCCTTGCGGATCTCGCATATGTCCAAAAGCTTGAGGAGTGGGGTCTGAACTGTGCCCATGCCCAAAAATATAGTGCCGCCGCTGATCCCGTGCTGCTTCGCTATCTGCAGCGCCCGGCTTCCGCAGCCGTCGCGAATTATTACAAAACCCATTTCAAGTTCCAAAAGTATCAACCCCTCTCTTGCGTGTTTTTAGCTTATAGAGCAGCCCTAGGGCCTGAATGGTTATGAGCGGCGTCAGCGCGACCATGGCTATGACGCCAAACCCGTCTGCCAGCACAGAAGCGCCTTCGATGGATTCGGCGGCGCCTCCTGCGAACGCCAGTACAAAAGTGGCCGTCATCGGGCCGGAGGCAACTCCCCCCGAGTCAAAAGCGATGCCCACAAACAGCTTTGGCGTAAAGTACATCATGGCAACTGCGACGGCATACCCAGGCAGCAAATAATGCCACAGGCGCAGGTCCGGCGAAAGCACCCTGACGATAGACAGCGCCACTGCAGCGCCTACCCCTACCGCAAGCGCAGCCAATATGACTTTGCGCTTGACAAAACCGCTAGTGACGTCTTCCACCTGGTGCGTCAGGACATGCACGGCCGGCTCTGCAAGTATGGTGACTACGCCGATAACGAACCCAACAACAATAATATACGACTTGTTTTCCATGTTGGCAAGATGAAAGCCTATGATGCCGCCGACAGCCATAAAGCCTGCGCCCACGCCGGTCAGGAAAAGCACAAGGCCTACGAATGAGTACAGGAAGCCTTTGATTATCTTAACGAACTGCCTTTTGTGCAGCTTAAGCGATATTACATGGAACAGGACGAACACTGCGATTAGCGGCGCCATGGCCATCAAAACGTCTGTGGAAACTTGGGGAAGCTGCGCCGCGAACGGCGCAAACAGCGAATCCGGGCGGCTTGCGGCAACGTCGATGGAACCCGACAGCTCCTCTGATTCAAAACAGATGTCCATAATCATCATGGAAATGATTGCGCCGGCCGAGGCGATGGCTACAAGCCCAAAACTGTCCTGTTCAGACGCCGTGCTGTCTTTTTTCATGGAAGACACGCCAAAAGCCAGAGCCAGCACGAAAGGCACTGTCAGCGCACCTGTCGTTGCCCCGGACGAGTCGAACGATATTGCCAAAAATTCCTTGGAAGTAAAAAACGAAAGAGCAAGTACAGCAAGGTATATGACCGCGAGCATCTTGTACAAAGGCACATTGTAGATGATGCGGATCATTCCTGCTGCGAGCATGAACGCGATGCCGACTGAAACGACTGCGACTATGCTGAGCTTTGAAATGCCCCCTGACGTAACTGCGGCAACTTGGCCGGCAAGGATATGGAGGTCCGGCTCGGCGATTGAAATAAAAAACCCAAGCCCGGCGCTGCCAAACAGTATCACGGCCAGCTTGTTCGATTTCGCGAGCTGGGCGCCCATAAGGTTGCCGATCGGCGTAATCGCCATGTCCACTCCAAACAAAAATATAGAAAGGCCAATGGTTATCAGCAAGGCACCAAACAGGAACCTCAGCAGTTCAGGCGCCTCAAGCGGAGTTAACGTGAAGTGCAGGATCAGCACGATGACAGTAATGGGCAAAACGGCGAAAAGGACTTCTTTCAATTTGTCAAGCAGGATGCTCAGAAAAACCACCTCCGTCTGCAATTACAATTATAGCTAAAATTGTTTGAAAAGTCAAGCAAGGCTGTGATATAATAAGCTGTTAGCAGCTTGAGGATTCGTAAAGGGGGAGGAAGAGAATTTGCCGGGGCTGGATCGCATTATCGTAGACCTAGCGCTGATATTGATAACTGCTGGGGTAACGTCCATCATATTCAAAAAAATCAAGCAGCCGGTCGTATTAGGGTACATAGTAGCGGGATTCCTTGTAGGGACGAATTTCCGCTGGTTTCCCAATGTCTACGATTTTGACAACATACATATATGGGCAGATATAGGGATAGTCTTTCTGATGTTTGCGCTGGGGCTTGAGTTCAGCCTGCAAAAGCTCACGAAGCTGGGCGGCAGCGTGGTCATAACGACCCTCGCCGTGGTCCTTGCCATGATCTGCGTCGGTTTCGCCGTCGGGGAGCTGCTGGGCTGGAGCGACATGGACAGCATATTCCTCGGAGGCATGATCTGCATCTCATCCACCATGATAATCCTGAAAGCGCTTGACGAGTACAACCTCAAGGGAGAGAAATTCGCCCCTCTTGTAATAGGGGTACTGATCCTTGAAGACTTGGTGGCCGTTTTCATCATGATCATCCTGTCCACCGTAGCGGTGAGCAGGGAAGTGTCCGGCCTCACCATGATGTTCCAAATTTCGATACTGCTGCTCTACCTTGTGCTGTGGATAGTCCTAGGGATATACCTGATACCGACAGCGCTGAAAAGGTTCCGTTCGCTGATGAACGACGAGACTTTGCTGATAGCGTCGATAGGCATGTGCCTCGGCATGGTTGTGATAGCCAACCTGACAGGGTTCTCCTCGGCGCTGGGCGCGTTCGTGGCAGGCTCGATACTGGCTGGGACAGGCCAGGCCGAAAGGATCGAAACAATCGTCAAGCCATTGAGGGACCTGTTCGGAGCGGTTTTCTTCATATCCGTCGGCATGATGGTGGTGCCAGAAATGATCGCTGAGCACATAATCCCAATATTGGTAATATCCGTCACGGTCATCATTGGCCAGATGTTTTTTGCAGGGGTCGGGACGCTTTTTTCCGGGCACAGCCTGCACACGGCAGTGCGTACGGGCTTTTGCTTCGTCCAGATTGGCGAGTTCTCGTTCATAATAGCTACGCTGGGGAGCAGCCTGCGGGTGACCAGCGACTTCCTTTACCCCATAGTAGTGTGCGTTTCTGTCCTTACGACGTTTCTGACCCCAATAATGATAAAAAACTCAGAGAAAGCTTTTTCGGTGATAAAAAAAATCCTCCCAAACAAAGCCGTCAACTTTTTGGACCGGTACACCTCGGAGAAAAGGGGCGACAGCGACAGGGACGAGGACTGGTCTTTGTACATATCGCGCTACCTAGTACGCACCATCGTGTGCAGCGCTGCGCTGTTTGCCATATACATGCTGACGGTGACGATGAACGTCATCTCGCCTGTGCTGTACGACTACGTTACCCACAACGTGTGGGCGATGGTTCTTGAACTTCTTGTTGTTTTCGCCATGATGGCGCCGTTTGTAAGCATAATGTGTTCAGGGCAAAAGCGGTTCGTGTTCGTGAAGCTGTGGCTGAAGAACACGACCAACAGGCTGCCGCTTCTGGCGCTCAACGGCATCAGGGTTGCAATCGCCCTGTTTTTCATAATGGTGACATTCAGCAAGGTGCTGCCTGTGCCAAGGTGGCTGCTCTTCCTGGTTGCAGTTGGCGTGATAATCTTCGTGGAAAGGACTGATTTCGCAAAGAGCGCCGCCCTCACCATGGAGACGAGGTTCATGGCGAACTACCACGAAAGGCATCTTGAGACAACGAGGAAGAAGCATGGGCACGAGGGAAGCCACGGAGGCGTCGACGAGCTGCTGCACGTGGCAAAGTTCGTCGTCAGCAAGCTTCCGAAAAAAGACGAGGCCAGCGAATTCTACAAGAAAAACCCGTTTGGCATCTATATTTCAGGCATTTACATCATAACGATAAACAGGAACGGCGAATCGCTGAACGTGCCGAGCGCCACAGACAAGATCAGGGTGGGCGACACGGTTTTCGCCATGGGGGAAAAGCAGTCTTTGGCGGCGTATTTGGGGGCGCTTGAGAAGCTGGGGCAGATCACGGACATAGAAGACCCGCCGGTGACGCTGAAAGAGCTGATTAACAACCAGGACTCCGAAGGCATCGTGCCGGAAGGCAGGCTCGTGTGCCATACCGTTGAAGTCCCGAAAAAGTCGCCGATGGTCAGAAGGACCATAAAGAACTCAAATTTCAGATCCACGTACAACGGGTACATCATCGGCATAGAAAGAGGCCTGATGCCGATAACGGGCTTCCGGAACAA
>WRJV01000201.1 GCA_009778415.1 Clostridiales bacterium
CATGGCCCTTATTTTATCACACCTCGGGAGAAAAAACAAACCGGCGAAGAATATCCGCCGGCTTGAAAAAAATTGTTTATGCTTTTATCGATTTACATTCCAAAGAAGTCCATAACTTGCGTAACGAGTATAAAAGTCATGGCTATCGGCGTGATGTACTTGGCGCAGATCATCACAAAGCTTTCTGTGCCAAATTTGTTGCCTTCGAGTCTGACCTCTTCTCCAAAACTCTTCTTCATTACCCAACCAACTATCAGCGACATGAAAAGAGCCCCAAGAGGCATTAAAACGCCCTCTGCGATGAAATCGTACAGCTCCAGCCATACCCAGCCTAAACTCTCAGGCAGTGCCGGCATGATGCCAGCGCCTAGTCCGTCTAGGGAGATAGGAAGGCCAACTACGAAAATCGCTGCACCAATCATTATCGTATACTTCCTGCGATTCGGTTCCTTGCCCTCTATGATGCGCTTATCGATTACGTACGACGCGCAAACCTCAAGCAGGGATATAGATGATGTAACTGCAGCGATGGTAACCAACAGATAGAAGAAGAATCCGAAAAACGGGCCTATGAATCCGCCCATGCTCATGAATACACCGTGCAGTGTCACGAAGAGCAGTCCAGGGCCTCTGCCCGGCTCAAACCCCAGTGCGAAAACTGCAGGCATGACCGCCATGCCGGCCAAAATTGCTATCGTAGTATCAGCAATTGGGATGAACATCGCGTTAAACTGTAGACTTTCCTTCTTCGAGAGGTAAGAACCATAGGTAATCATGCAACCCATGCCAAGCGAGAGCGAGAAGAACATCTGCCCCGCTGCAGACCTTAAAACCCCCATGAAATCCGAAAAGGTTGCTAATTTTGAGAAGTCTGGCTTGAACATGAATGCAAGGCCCTCTGTCGCACCTGGAAGCGTAACGCTCCTGATGATGACGATAACAAGCATGACTACCAGCGCGGGCATCGCGATTTTGCAGAATTTCTCAATGCCACCTGCGACGCCGCCCATTACAATTAAAATAGTTATTGCTTGGAATACGACAAACCAAAGCGTACCTTGACCGACGTTTCCCAGAAAGTTGTCGAAATATTCGCCGCTTGACATTCCACCGAAATTGTCACCTCTGAACATTTCCATCAGGAAGCCGAACATGTACTTCATGACGTAGCCGCCCAGCACACTATAGAATGCCAAGATGCAGAAGCCTGAGACGATGCCCATGAAGCCAATAGCCTTGTATTTTTTACTCAGCTCCACATAAGCATGTACTGTGCTTTTGCCCGTTTTACGACCGATGGTAAGCTCGCCGAGCATGACCACATAACCCACAAACACGACTAGGATCAGGTAGACCAGCAGGAAAGCGAATCCCCCACCTGCGCCGAGCCTGAATGGGAAACCCCAGATGTTTCCAAGGCCTACAGCCGAACCAACAGCAGCCATCAGGAACCCTATATTCGATCCCCAACTTCCCCGTTGCTCTTGAAGTTTGTTGTCCATAATGATACTTTCCCACCGGAACGCAGCCGGTGGTACATTCCCTCCATTTCTTTTTAGATTTTAGGCAACGAAATGGGCAATTCGCTGAGGTAAATACATGAATTAATGAATATTATTGCACTCAATACCAGCAAAGCCCCAAAGCCGCCTAACAGCTGAATTTGTTTGCAGACAAATCACAAGCGATTTGTCTTCAGACTATAATATCACAACATGAGTTGTCGTGTCAACTATAAAAATCTCCCAAAGCAATTATTTTCATGCATTGGGAGATTCTCTCTGGAGGCGACACCCGGATTCGAACCGGGGGTGAAGGTTTTGCAGACCTCTGCCTTACCACTTGGCTATGTCGCCGGATTTGGCTAGGGTAGGAGGATTCGAACCTCCGCATGACGGAATCAGAATCCGTTGCCTTACCGCTTGGCGATACCCCACCGTCAAATGAAATTATTGGGGTGGATAGTGGGATTCGAACCCACGCATACAGGAGCCACAACCCTGCGTCTTGACCACTTGACGATACCCACCGCATAAAATGGCGATCCGGAACGGACTCGAACCGTCGACCTCCAGCGTGACAGGCTGGCATTCTAACCAACTGAACTACCGGACCATAAATGGTAGCGGCGAGTGGAGTCGAACCACCGACCTTCCGGGTATGAACCGGACGCTCTCACCAACTAAGCTACGCCGCCATATCGCGTTCCCAAACCGCTACATTGACTATATTAACAGTTTCACTGATGCCTGTCAAGGATTTTCCGTTTAAATCGAATAATTCATGTCAATTCGGCTTTGCCGCCCCGGTCCACGAGGCCGGCGCTTCGGGGAACAGCTTTCTGTTCCACGTATGGTTCTTCGACAGCAGGCTGTCGCTTACCAGAAAGTAGTCGTACTTGATCAGGTTTTCTCCCGTGTTTGTCACAGGGTCGTCCCAAGTGACATCTATGTTGTACCAGCCCCCGTCCACCTTTACTATGTTCCACGCATGGTTTTCCTTCGTGCCCACCGAATTCACCGCCACGCCGGTCACCATTTCGGATTCAAGCCCGCCAAGGCCCGCGAAAAACTGGAACATCACGGAATACCCCTCGCAGGTCGCCTTGCCGGTGTTCAGTGCGCTGTCCAGGTCTCCGGCGCCGGATCTATCTTCCAAGTCGTAGGCAAGATAGCCTGCGACGAAATCGTGTATCGACTTCACGCGTTCGTATTCTGAGCCGCTGCTTTGTATTTCATCCGTGAAGGTATTGAACCCTTTCATGGCCAGCGCTTTGACCTCTTTGCTTACCGGAACAGTTGGGTTCTTCAGGTAAGCCAGGCTCATGAAGCCTTTTTTGTATGTCGGGGTCAATGTTATTACTCCTGACCCTTCATAATACATGATGCTGAACTCGCTGGCGTACCAGGCCAGCGAATCGAAGTTGGCGACGAAGTAGCTATAGTACTCGCCCTCTTTCCCTGCGCCGACATTGACCAGTATCTCGTCGGGCAGCGCCTCCATTGCGTTTTTGAGGGCGCCGAAGACATGGTCCTGCGATGTGGGCGAAATGGATTGAACAGCCTTCCATTCATAGCCCGTCCCCGAATCAATCGCCACGCTGTTCAGCTCTGATGCTGCATCCCACTGTGCGCCTGTGCAAACCCCTGTTTTTATCAGGTAGTCCGCCAATGTGCCGTCATAGCCGTTCAGACCCGCGTTGAGCGCGTTGTACGAAAGCAGTATCATGTCAGACCTTAGAAACGACCGGCTGCTCGTCCAGCCGTCAAGCAGCCCGATTGCTGACGCTAGGTCCTTTGAATTGCCGTATGTGAAATCAACGCCGTCGGCGTACTTGAGCGCCCTCAGCAGAAAAGTTATGTACTGCTCCGAGTTCACCGGCATTCCTGCGCCGAACTCGTTTTCTGAAATGCCTTTTGCCAAACCGCTGTCTTTAGCGTACGCGACATACTTCACCGCCCAGCCCGGCACGTCGTTAAACGGGCTTTCGCTTGCGCGGTAACGCAAGGCTTCTTCTTCTTTCCCAAGAAGCCGAAGCACCATGACAACGCTCTCTGCCCTGGTCGGGGGCCTTTGCATGTCGTAGTCGCCCCTGCCCACGCCTTTGAGCAGGCCAAGCTGGCTCAGTTGCTCTGCCCTCACATATGCGTTTTCGCTGTTGGTGTCCACGGAACCGGCGCATATCGAACAAACAAAAATGATCGAAACCGATAAACACGCTGCTGCAATCTTGCTCTTTAACATCCCATTCTCATCCTTTTTTATTTGTGGAAATCCGCGTACTCTTTGAATTTGTCCTCCACTATCAGAAAAGCGTCGACAACTTTTGCGTCAAACTGCGTCCCTGCCCCTTCGCGTATTATTGAAACCGCTTGGTCGTGGGGTATCGCGGATTTGTATATCCTTTCGCTGACCAATGCGTCGTAGACGTCGACCAGCGACAGTATCCTTGCCGAAAGCGGTATTTCCTCTCCCGAAATGCCGCTGGGGTATCCCTTCCCGTCCCACCTCTCGTGATGGAACATGGCTATGTCGTAGCAGCACGACAGATACTTGTCGTCCTCCTCGTCGCCACCTTCGTTGTCGAAAATCATCAGTTTTATCATTGCGCCCCCCAACGTAGTGTGGGTTTTCATCGTCTCGAATTCTTCTTTCGTCAACCTGCCCGGTTTTAAAAGCACGGTGTCGGAAATGGATATCTTGCCTACGTCGTGAAGCGGGGCAGACTTTGCCATGATGTCCACTTCGGCCTCGGTGATGCTCCGCTCAAGCGCCGGGTTCTCGGACAGGCATTCTGCCAAAATGCGCATCAGTTCCTTGGTCCTTTTTACGTGGTTCCCGGATTCAAGGTTCCTGCACTCTATGATGTTTGCCATAGTTTCAAGCATTTTTTCCTTGGAGCGGATGAGTTCGTTGACCTTCTCCTGAACCATCGTCTCAAGGCTCTCACTGTAGTGGAACAGCCGAAGGTGCGTCGCGACCCTTGCCAGCACTATTTCGGGGTTGAACGGTTTCGATATGTAATCGACAGCGCCCCGCCCAAGCCCTTTTGTCTCGTTTGACTCTGCATCGGCAGCTGTGATGAAAATAACAGGGACTCGCTCCGTCAGAGCGTTGTTTTTCATCATCTCCAGCACTTCGTAACCGTCCATTTCTGGCATCATGATGTCAAGCAGGACGATAGACGGCTGAACTGACCCTGACAGCATCAGAGACATGGCGATCATGCCGTTTTCAGCTGAGACGGTATCGTATTTGTCTTTAAGAATCTCCTCAAGGATGACCCTGTTGGTTTCAATATCGTCGACAATCAAGATAACGTCCTTAGGTTTTACACTGCTCAATGTTGTACCCTCCTATTCCCATTCAGATAACAGCTCGTTGATTTTTTGATTTGTTTCCGCTATCATTTCATCAGCCAAAGGCAATATGTCTTCCCTGATGTTTATTTTCTTGTTTCTGACCTGCCCTTCAAACCGCACCAGCATTTTATGCAGTTTAGCTAAAGACAAATTTGCCGCTACGGTTTTCAATGTGGCATAATAGCGCTGCGCCTCAGCCATGCTGTCGCTGTCCAATGATCTTTTCAGGTCCGCGTAAGCATCGCCGTTCAGAAAACTCCCAAGCATTGTCGCAAACAGCTTTTTGTTGCCGCCGACGCTGGCCAAACCCTCGTTTACGTCGATGTAGGGCAAATACTCCTCATACGACCGTGCCCCGCCCTTTTCCCGAGCCGGCCGTTCATGCTCTTTTCGCGATATGCCAGATAAATTCTTCTTGGCGGCGATCCTGCCGATGATGTCCATAATTTGCGAATCGACAAAAGGTTTTGGCAAGAACTCCTTAAACCCTTCTGTGTTCACTTTTTCCTCAACCAGCGCCCATTCCGATATCGGGACAGAAATAACCACAGCGTCTTCGCCGCACGTTTCCCTGACCCGCTTCGCTGTTTCGACGCCGCTCAAATTCGGCATGTGGTAATCGATGAATACAGCAGAAAAAGGCCTGCCGCCTTCTGCCGCGTCTTCGACGAGTTTTATCGCGCCCTCGCCGTCTTCCGCGCATACGGCGCACAATCCGTGCTTGACCATCAGGTTCTGGAAATAGTCTCTGGCGCCGATGTCGTAATCGACAAAGAGAATGCCGAAATCCTCAGTCGGTGCAGCAACGTAGGAAGCAGCCTTGCCGTCATATTCAAACACGTCCATCTGAACAGCTAGCTTTAGCGCAATTCCCTCGCTTTCCGAATCGTCGATCCAGATGTTTCCGCCCATCATCTCTGCTATTCTTTTGCAAATGATGAGGCTCAGCTCGATTTCGCCGTAATGCAGGTGCCCGTCGCTGTTAAGCTGCCTGAATGCGCTTTCAAGCTGTTCCCTGTTTTCCCCCGGCGCGTCGGTCCCGGTGCAGGCGATGCAAAACTCAAGAGTCGCTTTGCCTGACGTATGCCCGGTGGACTTTACCTTGACTTTTATTTCACTGTTTTCACAGTTGAATTTTATCGCATTTTTTAGAAGGTTTGTTATTAGCTGCGTCAAGTGGAATTCATCTCCGCGAAGCTTTGGCGGAACGCTTTCTTCAATATCGAACTTGAGCGCCTGGCCCTTCCCGTCAAACCTGACCCTCACAATGTTGCGCGCCTCTGACAACGCTTTCTCAAGCTCGAACGGCAGGTTGACCAGGCTGATTCGCCCCAGTTCAATCCTCGACATGTCCAATACGTCGTTGATGATGCCCAGCATCTGCGTGGACGAGTCGTGTATGGTTGAGATGCACGATTTAATTTTTGCCATGTCGTTTGCAGCCGCTGCAATGTGAGACATGTTAACTATTGCGTTCAGCGGGGTGAACAACTCATGGCTCATGCGCGAAAGGAAATCGGTCTTATCCTTCAGCTCCTGCGTTTCATGTTCTGTATATGCTTTTCCCATCATTCAACCTTGCACAATTTACTGTTTACACAACTGATTATAGCATAATTTGCAACTGTTGTGTATGAATTTTTTTATTGCAGCCAAGCGAAAGGCAGAGCCCCGTCCGGGTTGTGCGTGCAACCCGCGCCAGATGCCGAAAAAGCCCGGGGCGCCTTTTCTTCGGGTGCCCCAGGCTTTCCAAATGCGTGACACAGGAACCGTCCCCTTTTGTCACCCTTTTGTCACTATTTAGTGTAGTGGATGAACAGGTCGAGCAAGTCGAGCATGTCGATGATGCCGTCGTCGTTCACGTCGCACATGCTGGCGGTGACTCCGTTGCCCCATGCGTCGTTGACCTTGACCTGGG
>WRJV01000202.1 GCA_009778415.1 Clostridiales bacterium
GGAAGCAAGCCTTGCAGAACTCGCCGGCATGATGGACCCGCCGATGAAGAAGTCCGGCGTCAACAACAGGCTGAGGAAAATAGAGGAGATAGCTGGGAAATTGTAGGGGGTTTAGTGGGGAGTTGCTAGTTGGGTTGAGTTGAGAGTTGGGCGAGGGCAGCTTCGGGTATGCTGTCTGCATCTGTCAGGCGCCAGCGGACGACAAGCTGCTTGCTGGCTGATATGTGCAGGAACGCGCCGGGCTGTGGCAGGCTTGACCTGTCTACATATACGTTGAACTCGACCTCACGCGCTTCGCCGTGCTCGTCGTAAGCCGTCAGAACGTATTCCTTGCCGAGGCCTACTTCGCCGCCGCTCATCGAATACATCATTTCCGGCGTGGCGTCGAAGCTTGGGGGCACCATAGCGTAGTAGTCTGCCCCCACATAGCGGTCTTCGTAATACTGCTTCCCCCAGAGCGCAACTATAGCGACTAACACGATAGCAATTACAGCTATTGTCAAAAACACAGGTTTTCTCTTCATGGTTAAAACTCCATTTCCTTTCTTTCAAAAGCCGCGATTGAAACCGCAGCCGCGATTGCCAAGTAGGCGACATATTCAACAGCCGGCGGCGCTATGGGCCCGCCACTGATGATTCCGCCCAAAATCCTGTCTGTTATGCCTGACAACAGGCAGCTGGTGAGAATTTGGGCAAGGCGTTCGCCAAATACGTTTACGAGAAGCACAGTAACCAAACCGCTGACGACGTTTAATGCGAGCAGCACGTACAGGACCATTGCGAACGTGGTGCGCTGCAAACCGTAAACCGCAATTCCAGACAATGCGGAATACCCCAATGTTGCGAGCAAGTATTTCAGAGAGACAGCACAGACTGTCGCCATGGTGCCCGCAGCAGCCGGCCAACCCAGTGCAGCATGGGCAACGTACAGCAGGAGCGGGGCGAGCGCGAAGACGGCTGCGCCGCACAACGCCGTAAGGATGAGCTTAGCGAGCACAATCGTTGCCTTGCCCGTTCCAAACCCCACAAGCAGTGTCAAGTTTTTTGCGCTTAAATCGTCGGTATAAATCGCGGAGAACAAGAACCCTCCTGCAAATACAGGCAGGAAGTTGAAGAAATTAAAGGCGTCGCTTACGATTGATTGCGGTCCGAACCCACCGGAACGGATGAACGCAACTAGAAAATACCCGGCGGCGAGGGAACAGAAGTAAACGTACATGCTCTTTTTCCGCAGCAGGCGGTATATTTCACTGTTAATTATTTTTAGCATCCCGTTCACCAATCATGCGAATGAAGTATTCCTCCAACGTGGCCTCCTGCCGGTGCAGGCCGTGCAATTCCAAACCGCTGTCTATCAGTGCGCGGGCGATCTCGTGCGGACGGTCAAGATGGGACCGCAGCGTCAAGCGCCTACCATCCTCAATTACGCACTCTGCGCCCATCCGGCACAATGCAGCATGCGCTTTTTTTGAGTCGTTCACTTCAACAGTCAGTGTTTCTTTTGTGTTTTCGTGCAGGTCTGCATGGGAGATTTCTGTGAGCAGCACACCCTGCTCGATGAACCCGAACTGGGTCGCCACTAGGTCGAGCTCGCTCAAAATATGGGAAGAAACGATGAACGTGGTGCCGGTTTGGGTGTTGGCATTTTTGATGATTGCCCGCATGTCAATGATGCCCTGCGGGTCAAGCCCATTGGTCGGTTCGTCCAGCACCACGATGTCGGGGGAGCCTATCAGCGCCCCGGCCACGCCAAGCCGCTGCTTCATGCCTAGCGAAAATGCTTTGAACGGCTTTTTTACACTGTCCAGCCCCACAAGTGCAAGGAGCCGCTCAATTTCGCCCTTTACCCGTATCCCTTTAAAGCGGCAGAGGTATTCCAGGCTTTCTTTCGGGTTGAGGTAAGGGAAAAAGGACGGGCTGATCATGAAGCCGATTTTGCGCCTCGCTGCACTTAAGCTGATGCCGCCGCCTCCGATTTCAATGCCGCCGCCTCCGATTTCAATGCCGCCGCCTCCGATTTCAATGGCGCCGGCTGTAGGCCGGGCGAGCCCCATGACGCACTTGAAGAACGTGGTTTTGCCAGCCCCGTTCCTGCCGACGAGTCCGTAAACGTCGCCCTGCCTCAGCGTGAGGGAGACTCCGTTGAGCGCAAGGAGCTCACCGTAATTTTTTGACAAATTGTGAGTTTGCATAACGGTTTTCGCCATGTTAATCGCCTTTCGTTTATAAGAATATTATAAACCATTATGGTGAAAGTTGCAATAAGACATCAGATCAAGCAAGGAACGAAAAATTAAGCAATCAGATGCCATTTCGGAGATAATTTCTCGAAAATCAAAATATTTATTTACTTTTTGCCAGAATAATGATAAAATCGCTATGGAGGTATGGCATCTTGTTACTGCAATTTAAAGTGAAAAATTTCAAATCAATAGGCGATGAGATAACTCTCGACTTGGTGGCCGGAAGCGGCAGCGAGCATAGACAGTTTGTTGTTGACGAGGGAGGCGTTGGCGTTCTTCCTGTGGCTTCGATCTATGGCGGCAATGCCAGCGGCAAATCAAATATAATTGACGCGCTCAGTTCCATGTTGCATAATATCTGCTATTCCTATAAAAATGGAAGCAAAGATTTTTTGCACGTCACTCCTTTTTTGTATGATCATGAATTGCGGAGGCAGCCCACTGAGTTTGAAATATTCTTTTCGATTAATGGACGCGAGTACCAGTACGGTTACAAAGCCACAAGGGATAACATTGCCTCTGAATGGATGTATGATCGAAAATTATCGAAAAACAACACGCAATGGCGTTTGATATTCGAGCGGCGCGACAAAGAGATCGCATATGGAAACGCCGTAGCATACCAGAGGTTAAAAGAGTACAACGGGTTGGTTGGCAGCAAAATGCTGTTGTTGAGTTTTTTGGGCAATATGCAGGCGAATAACACCGAAGCGTTTAGTAGTGTTTACGAATGGGTGACGCAAGCGACATTTGGTAATTGGGTTCATTCTGATAACGAACTGATTGAAGAAATGCAATACAGATATGAGGACCTGAAGGCTAACTTTATTGAATTCATCAACGAGTTCGATCCTTGCCTTGAAGATATAATTGTTGAAAAAGAGACAGGCAAGGACGGCAAGGAAAGATACAGGGTCTTTTCAGTTCATAATGGAGAAAAATACCCATTTGACATAGAGTCAGACGGAACAACGAAACTTTTCCGATATTTTACTTCTATGTATATATTTTTCAATAATTTGAATGGGGTACTCATTGCCGACGAAATTGATTCACAGCTGCATCCACTGATACTACGCAGGATTGTGAGCATGTTTCACAACAAGGAAATCAACAAAAAAAGCTCACAGCTTATTTTCACTTCTCACAATTTAATTGTATTGGACAACCGCGACATGCGCCGCGATGAGATATGGTTCACCGAAAAAGACGACAGGGGGTTTACCAACCTTTACAGTTTGGCTGAATTCAAGGCAAATAAAAAAGAAATCAGAGCTGACCTTAACTACGGCAATAACTACCTTGCAGGCAAGTTTGGTGCAATTCCATATTTAAATCTTGTAGAAGGAGACCAATAGTGGGTGGAGACGAGATTTTCAAGCGGAAAAGAGAGGGCAGAAAAAGGCGATTGGAAGATAACAGAGACGAGAGGAAAACTGAATGGCTGGTGGTATGCGAGGGCAGCAGGACGGAGCCTGATTATTTCAACCGCCTAGTGGAATTTTTGAATGAAAACGGCTCAGGCAAGGTGAAAATAAGAGCTGAAGGCATGGGGAGGAACACTGAGGACCTAGTTAAGCACTTGGAGGATTTTTTTGTCTTCAATGACGAACTGTACGGCAAAATACGCATACCATACGAAAAAATAATTCTGGTGTTCGACAAGGATTCATTTGGCGCGAACCAGTTCAACACGGCGATCAGAAGGGCAGGGCAGCTGTATCCAAGCAGCATTGTCGCGTGGTCCAACGAAAGCTTTGAACTATGGCTGTGCCTACACTACGATTACATCGATGCCGCGCTTGGAAGAAATGACTACAACGACAGGCTGACCGGCATTTTCAGAAAAAAAGGCATCTTCAGCAAAAACCAGAACTACGAGGACAACGGGAAAAACGACGCGCTGCTGTTCGACAAAATAATTGAGACAGGAGGATCGCTAAGAAAAGCCGTCAGAAACGCCAAAAGGCTGATGGATGGCATGAACATTGCGAGCCCGGCAAAGGCGGTTCCGGCAACAATGATGTATAAAGCGGTTGAAGCTTTGGCTCGTGAGGCTGGCTACAAAATTTGATTCGATACCGTTTTTCAGAAAAAATATATCGATAAACAATAAATATATATTGACAAACAGAATCCCCCTTAATATAATGGAGAAAACGCCATAATATATTATAAAGGGGGATTAGTATGTGGAATCCGAAGAAATCCGTGCAGTTATCTCTGATATGCACGAAAATAGTCATACTGATGGTTGTTGCCTGCGCTGCTGCGCTCCCGTCGCTCATTGACAGGTATGCGGAATACGCGCTGGTGCCTGTGGAAACAAGCAGCTTGCACATGTTTATGGCCATCCTTTATCTGTGCTGCGTCCCGGCCATGGCTGCTCTCGCGTGCCTTCACATGCTTCTCGGCAACATCAAAAATGAAAAAGTCTTCATTACGAGGAACGTAAAACTGCTGCGCATAATTTCGTGGTGCTGTTTCGCGGCATCGCTTGTCCTTACGTTCGCAGTGCGGTATTATCTGGTTTTTGGGATGATGTCAGTGGCGATAGCGTTCGTTGGGCTGATTTTGCGCGTGGTAAAGAACGTTATAGAGCAGGCTGTCGTCATCAAAGCCGAAAACGACTACACAATTTAGGGAGGGGGCGGGAAATGGCTATTATCGTAAACCTCGACGTCATGATGGCGAGAAGGAAAATATCCGCAGGCGACCTTGCGGAAAAAATAGGGATAACCCCTGCCAACCTTTCCATACTGAAAAACAACAAGGCGAAAGCCATCCGCTTTTCTACCCTTGAGGAGATATGCAGGGCGCTGGAATGCCAGCCTGGGGACGTGCTGGAGTTTTTAGAGGTGCGGCATGGTGCGGATGAATAGGAACAGGAAAAGGAGATAAAAACAATGGAAGACTATAATTTCAAGACGCCGGACACCGTCTTTGCTTTTGCGATGCTGGCATGCGGGTTCCTTTACTGGAACCTGATCGATTTGGCCAGGCTTGGTGCAGGCGTCACTGTTTTTGCGGTGGTTTTGTTTGCCGCGTCGCTGGCGTACTTGGCAAAATCCGGGATCAGGCAAAACAAAGGAAGCGCGATTTGCCTAGTATTAGCGGGCCTTTCTGCTGCGCAGTTCGCGCTGTTCGACAACCAGTTTGTACAATGGCTGAATTTCATGTACATAACGGTCTTGTTCATTTACTGGGTGTGCCTTTCGACAGGCCGCCGCATTGACAAAACGCTGTCGGTGTACATTGTGGGCGATGCAGTCAAGCAAGGCTTGATAGTGCCGTTCATGAATTTCGGGCGCTGCGGCGCCGGTATTAAGGCGGGCTTTTCAGATCACAAAAAAGGGAAAGGGGTGCTGGCTGCAGCCCTCGGGGTGCTGATTTTCCTGCCGGTTATTATCTTAGTCCTCAAGCTTCTGATGTCGGCGGATTTGGCGTTCGAGAGCTTCGCGGGAAAGCTTTACGAGATGGTGAGGATTGAGGAGGTTCTGACCTACGTCGGCCAGTTCGTGCTAGGCATACCAGTCGCGTTCTACCTGTACGGGCTGGTTTACGGAGACGTCAAGGGGAGGCACACAGGCACCATAACAGTATCGTCGGTCGACAGCGCAGCGGAAACCGCGAGAATTGCCCCTAGAATCACCATCTACAGTGCTCTCGCATCCTTTTGCCTTGTCTACCTGGTGTTCTTTGCGGTGCAGGCGGCATACTTGTTCTCGGCTTTGGGCGGGCGCCTTCCAGAGGCGTTCACGTACGCAGAGTACGCGAGGCGCGGTTTTTTTGAGCTCTGCGCGGTAGCGGGCATCAATTTGGCTGTCCTGACCGTCTGCCACATTGCCGTGAAACGGGAAAAAGGCGAAGAGCCGAAAGCGCTGAGGATCGAAACAGCAACGGTTTCGCTGTTCACGATACTGCTGATCGTTACGGCGCTAAGCAAAATGGCCATGTACATCGACGCATACGGCCTTACGCAGCTAAGGGTGTTCACAAGCTGGTTCATGGTGCTGCTCCTGTTTGTTTTCCTGACAATATGCGTCAGGCAGTTCAAAAAATTCAACTCGGCGAGGCTGATGATAGCCGGTTTTGCTTTGATGTTCACGATCTTGTCCTACGGCAACGCGGACGGGCTCATTGCAAAATACAACATTCAAAGGTATGAAGCCGGAACGCTGAAAACCTTGGATGTTTACGACCTGCGTGGATTATCCGACGCCGCCGTGCCGTACATCTATGATTTTTACACGAAGACAGACGAAGGAGACGATGCGCTGCGGGAGGGGCTGGCGTATGCCATTATGGACAAAAATGATTTTGGCGGCACCGGGTTTCGGAGCTTCAACTTGCAGAGGCAGCGGGCGGAAGAAATCCGCAAAAAAATGCCGCAGTAGTTGCTTGTGCAAAACAGAATGTGTTATAATGACTGAAACAGCAGGAATCGGGGGGCGAAATGAAGAAACTACCGCTTGGTATACAGAATTTCAGAGAAATCATCGAGGGCGGCTATGTCTACGTCGACAAGACGCAGTACGTCT
>WRJV01000203.1 GCA_009778415.1 Clostridiales bacterium
AATTCTTTTCACAGTCAATGATTTTGTGATTAAAAAGCGAAATATTGTTATTACTATATGGATTTTAGTTTCTTTATTCGGATAATATGTTACTAAATAAGATTAAAACGTTACCGCCTTTATTGGATGACATGCACTAAGTATCTGCACATAAGAAAAACACTACAATCTGCTTGACAAAACAGAAATGTAGTGTATCCCTCAATTTGGTCGGGACGACAGGATTTGAACCTGCGGCCTATTACTCCCGAAGCAATCGCGCTACCAAGCTGCGCCACGTCCCGATGTTTGTATTTCTTTGCACCAGAAGATTGTACCATACATTTGCGGCGTTGTCTATTGAATATTGAAATAATCAAGCTTGAAATTTCATACAATTGCTGGTATAATAGCGTTGTGTGCGTGTTCATGCAATATTCACGGAAAGGGGTGATACCTACGGACAACAAGGAAATACTAGGCCACGTCGACCACACGCTGCTCGCTGCCTATGCCACTTCCGAGGACATTCTGAAGTTGTGCGGCGAAGCCTTAGAATACGGAACGGCTTCTGTGTGCATTCCGCCTGCTTATGTTTCACTTGCGAAAGCGCATTTTCCAACGCTCAACGTCTGTACTGTCATCGGGTTTCCGCTCGGTTATTCCTCCACAAGTGCCAAACTCTCTGAAATCATCGACGCCAAAGAAAGCGGCTGTGACGAGTTTGACATGGTGATAAACATATCATGGGCAAAAAACGGCATGTTCGACAAGATAACCGACGAAATTTCTGCGCTGAAGAAAGCTGTCGGGGACAAAACGCTCAAAGTCATAGTCGAAACCTGTTATCTGACTGAGGATGAGAAAATCGCCCTGTGCAAATGCGTGACGGACGGCCATGCCGACTACATCAAGACCTCGACCGGATTCGGCACCGCCGGCGCCGCCCTCGCCGATGTTGAGCTTTTTAAAAAGCATATTGGCAGGGGCATAAAAATCAAGGCATCGGGGGGAGTGCGGACAAGGGCAGACATGGAAGCTTTCCTCTCTGCCGGCTGCGACCGGATTGGCACAAGCGGCGCAGTGGCAGCATTGTCCGATTAAGCTATATAAGCAGAAATCAGAAGCGTTTCGTTTTCTGCATAGTATAAACAAAATATTATATTAATTAAAAGGAGTAAACAAATGTTAAAAACCAGAAAACTTATTGCAGTTTCCCTTGCGGTGATATTTGTTATCGGGATGCTGGGCAGCTGCGGTGGCAACGGGGGCACTGGCGACACGGGCAAAGAGCTTGCGCTGATCACTGACCTTGGCACGATAGACGACAAGTCGTTCAACCAAGGCGCTTGGGAAGGCGTTAAGATGTACGCTACGGAAAACAGCAAAACGTACGAGTATTACCAACCTACGGAACAGAGCACAACTGCCTACCTCGACGCAATCGAACTCGCAGTCAAGGGCGGTGCGGCGGTTGTCGTCACTCCAGGGTTCTTGTTTGAGGAACCTGTCTACTTGGCGCAAGACCAGTACCCCGACGTCAAGTTCATACTGCTTGACGGCAGCCCGAACGACGGCGACTGGTCAAGCGGCATGCCGAACTACAAGACCGGCGGCAACACCGTCGGCGTCACCTATGCCGAGCACGAAGCAGGGTTCTTGGCTGGCTACGCTGCAGTGAAAGACGGTTTCCGCAGCCTCGGTTTCATGGGGGGCATGGCTGTCCCGGCTGTTAAAAAATTCGGATACGGCTTCGTTCAAGGCGCAGAGTACGCAGGCCAGGAGCTTGGCTTGGACAAAAACACAATAACGATCAAGTACTTCTACACCGGCGGGTTTGCTGCAACGCCCGAAGCCCAGGCTATGGCAAGCTCGTGGTACAACGACGGCGTCGAGGTGATCTTCGCCTGCGGCGGCGCTGTAGGGAACTCCGTCATGGCGGCAGCCGAGGCCACCGGCAACAAGGTGATCGGCGTCGACGTGGACCAGTCCAGCGAGTCGCCAACAGTGATCACAAGCGCTATGAAGGAACTCAAGGTTTCGGTCTACGACTGCATCAGCGATTATTACAACAACAACTTCCCAGGCGGGAAGGACATCGTGTTCACTGCTGCAAACAATGGCGTGGGCCTGCCCATGGGGTCAAGCAAGTTCTCGTCATTTACGAAAACAGACTATGACGAAATTTACACCAAGCTTGCCGCAAACGAAATCGACATATGGCCTGACGTCAGGAACGGGGCGGACGTCAACGTTTCCGACTTGCCAAAATCGGTAACCGTAGTAACGGAATTCAATTAACATGGCGCATTTGGGCGAGAGGCGAATTGTACATTCACCTTTCGCCTTTTTTTCGTCTTTAGTTTTTTTGCAAGAGAGGTGAGGTGTTGGATTATATTATAGAGATGCTGGGGATCACAAAGAAGTTCCCCGGAATAATCGCAAACGACAATATTACGCTTCAGCTTAAGCGGGGTGAAATCCACGCGCTGCTCGGCGAAAACGGCGCAGGGAAAAGCACCCTGATGAGCGTACTCTTCGGACTCTACCAGCCGGAGAGCGGCGTTATAAAGAAAAACGGCGAGACCGTCAATGTCACCGGCCCAAACGAAGCCACTAGGCTTGGCATCGGCATGGTACACCAGCACTTTAAGCTTGTTCACAATTTTACTGTGCTGGAAAACATAGTGCTCGGCTGCGAAACGACAAAGAACGGTTTCCTGAGCATGGACGAGGCGCGGCAAAAGGTTGTTTCGTTTTCAAAGGAATACGGCCTTGAGATAGACCCTGACGCAGTCATATCCAACATAACTGTCGGCATGCAGCAGCGGACAGAAATTCTGAAAATGCTGTACAGGAGCAATGAAATCCTTATTTTCGACGAGCCTACCGCAGTCCTCACGCCCCAAGAGATAACGGACCTGATGCGTATCATGAAAAACCTTGCCGCTCAAGGCAAGTCAATCCTTTTTATCACGCATAAACTCAACGAAATACAGGCAGTCGCCGATCGTTGCACGGTCCTGAGAAAGGGAAAATACATAGGTACCGTAAACGTTGCCGAGGCCACCAAAGAGGACCTTTCTGAAATGATGGTAGGGCGCAAGGTCAGCCTTGAAGCGGAAAAGCCGGACCTCGAACCTGGCGCTGTTATTTTGGACGTTTCTGGGCTAACTGTAAAAAACAGGCAAACCGGCAAAAACGTAGTTGACAATGTCAGCTTCAAGGTGCGCGAAGGCGAGATTGTATGCGTCGCTGGCATTGATGGCAACGGGCAGAGCGAACTCGTCTATGCGCTCACGGGTTTGCTAAAAACCGACGGCGGGAGCATTTCTCTGTGCGGCAAGGACATTTCCCACGAGAACGTCAGGTCGCGGGGCCTTGACGGGATGGCCCATATACCCGAAGACAGGCACAGGCACGGCCTCGTCCTAGACTACAACCTAGCGTACAACCTCGTTCTTCAGCGGTATTTTGAACCAAGGTTTCAAAAACGCGGGTTCCTCAGATACGGGGAGGTTTATGCCTATGCGGAAGGGCTGATCGAAAAATTTGACATCCGCAGCGGCCAAGGCGCAAAGACTGCAGCGCGCTCAATGTCAGGCGGCAACCAGCAGAAAGCCATCATAGCGCGGGAGATCGACCGCCAGCCAAAGCTCTTGATCGCCGTTCAGCCAACTCGCGGCCTCGACGTAGGCGCAATAGAATACATCCATGAGCGGCTTATCGAGGAGCGCGGCAAAGGCAAGGGCATATTGCTGATTTCGCTGGAACTTGAGGAGGCTCTCGGCGTAAGCGACCGCACACTGGTGATTTTTGAAGGCGAGATAGTTGCCGACGTCGACCCGAAAGAAGTTTCTTATCAGGAGCTAGGCTTGTACATGGCGGGCTCTAGGCGATCGGAGGTGACGGCATGAGTGATTTGAATAAAAGAAGAGGGTTTTGGGGGCTTCTGGACATGTCCAGCGCATTTTCAAGCTTTGCGGCAATCGCAGTTGGGCTTGTCGTGGGCTTTTTCGTGCTGCTCTTGTCAAACCCCGCGAACGCCGGCATAGGCTTCGTCACGCTTCTTAGCAGCGGTTTTGGCGACCTCAAGAGCGCAGGGCAGGTGCTGTACTTTGCAACCCCCATCATCATGACGGGGCTGTCTGTGGCTTTTTCCGCCAGAACCGGGCTGTTCAACATCGGAGCGTCCGGGCAGTTCATCATCGGAGCTTACTGCTCCATCTTGATCGGCGTAAAATGCTCGTCCCTTCCCGGGTGGCTTCTGTGCCCCCTGGCTGTCATTGCTGCCGGGCTCGCCGGGGCGCTGTGGGGCGCCGTTCCTGGTTTGCTGAAAGCTTGGCGCAATGTCAACGAAGTCATAGCGTGCATCATGATGAACTACATCGGCATGTACCTGGTCAATTACTTGATAGTCAAAACCGTCTACGACCAGCGCCGAAACATTACCATGGCTGTTGCCAGCCACGCAAACATACCCACTTTTGGCCTTGATAAGATATTCCGCCTTGGCAACAGCCCGTCCAGCGCGGGCGGCGGCATCTTTATCGCCCTGCTGGCTGCTGTCGTGATATATTTAATATTGGAAAAAACCACTCTGGGCTACGAAATAAAGGCTTGCGGCTTCAACAAAAACGCAGCCGAATACGCAGGCATCAATTCGAGCCGGGGCATCATCACAGCCATGGCGGTTTCGGGCGCACTGGCCGGCCTCGGCGGTGCGCTGCTGTTCCTAAGCGGCGCCGGCAAGGGCATCGACGTTGTCGACACTTTGGCACAGGAGGGGTTCAACGGCATCCCTGTAGCTTTGCTTGCGCTGAACAACCCAATCGGAGTCATTTTTTCTGGCCTGTTCATCGCTTACCTGACTGTCGGCGGGTTCAACATGCAGCTGTACAATTACGCACCGCAAGCTGTTGACATGATCGTTGCCATAATCATCTATTTTAGCGCCGCCTCTCTGTTAATCAAAGGCTTGTTTCAAAAACTCGGAAAACGGGATGATAAGATATTAGAGAAGGGGGGCGACGAAGCATGAGCATGGGCACTCTGTATTTTCTCGTCCAGCAGACGATGTTTTTCGCGATACCGCTCCTTGTCGTGGCTCTTGGCGGCATGTTCAGCGAGCGTGGGGGCGTCATCAACATCGCCCTCGAAGGCCTCATGATCTTCGGTGCGTTCGTCGGGATTGTCTTCATAGACATGGTCCAAAAATCGGAAACGGCGATAAACGGCCAGATACTGCTGCTGCTGGCAGTAATCGTCTCTGGCGCTGTCGGCGCCGTTGTGTCGCTGACCCACGGCTACGCCGCGATTAACATGAAGGCAGACCAGATAATAAGCGGCACGGCAATCAACATGCTCGCGCCCGCGTTTGCTATATTCGTCGGCAGGCGCCTTAGCGAGAAAGGCACGCAACAGGTGCATTTCGAGGACTGGTTCCGGTTTGAAAGCGTACCGGTGCTGGGCAAAATACCTGTTATCGGCGATTTGCTGTTCAAAAACGCGTACATTACCACCTATCTTGGGTTTTTGATACTGGTTGTAGCCTGGGTGATTCTGAACAAGACCCGTTTCGGATTGAGGCTGCGCTCCTGCGGCGAGCACCCGCAGGCAGCCGACTCTGTGGGCATCAACGTCTACAGGATGCGGTATGCGGGCGTGCTTATTTCTGGCATACTGGCGGGCATCGGCGGCCTTGTGTTCGTAATACCGACTTCCCGCGAGTTCAACGCCACCGTGTCGGGCTACGGCTTCTTGGCGCTGGCCGTGCTCATTTTCGGGCAATGGAAACCTGTGCGGATTTTGGGTGCGGCGTTTTTCTTCGGGCTTCTCAAAGCCGTCGCAGCAAGCTCGTCAGGGCTACCCATATTAAAGGACATTGCGATATCCGGCTATTTTTACAAAATGATGCCATATATCATAACGCTAGTCGTTTTGACGTTCACTTCCAAGAATTCGCAGGCGCCCAGAGCTGAGGGCGTACCATACGACAAAGGAGGCCGTTAGCATGGAAAAGATGTACCATATTGGCATAAACGATTCATACGGGGCAAAGACGGCGCTGCTGCCGGGCGATCCGGGGCGCGTGGAAACAATAGCCAGCAAGTTGGAAAACCCTCGGTTTTGCGGGAAAAACCGCGAGTACACTACATGGGCCGGCGAGCTTGGAGGCGAAACCGTAATGGTCATGTCCACCGGAATGGGCGGCCCATCCACCGCTATTTGCGTAGAGGAGCTGTTCAAAATCGGCATACGTGATTTTATCAGGGTCGGCACTTGCGGCGGTATGGACATGGGTGTCCGGGGCGGAGACGTGGTAGTGGCAACGGGTGCAATCCGAATGGACGGCACATCAAAAGAATACGTTCCGGTCGAGTTTCCGGCTGTAGCGCATCTTGACGTTTCAAACGCCCTTGTGGCAGCAGCACGTGAAAAAGGGTACGATTACCACGCCGGGATTGTCCAGTGCAAGGACTCGTTTTACGGCCAGCACGATCCGGACAGGATGCCGGCAGGATATGAATTGGAAAGCAAGTGGAGGGCGTGGATCAAGGCGCGTTGCCTCGCCAGCGAAATGGAGAGCGCGACTCTTTTCATTGTCTGCCAGATATTGGGTGCCAGGGCTGGTTGCGTCTTGAGTGCCGTGTGGAACCAAGAGCGCGCCAACGCCGGGCTCGACAACCCCGAATGCCACGATCCCAGCCGCGCCGTCGAAGTTGCGGTCAGGGCGGCAGAAATGCTTATAGAAGGCAGAATCAAGTAAGCAAAAAACAGAGCCATGAAACAGGGACGGTTCCCTTGTCATATGACACAGGAGCCGTCCC
>WRJV01000204.1 GCA_009778415.1 Clostridiales bacterium
CCCCCCAGGACGGACAGGGACGCAAGGCCGCCAAGGACGGACAGGGACGCAAGGCCCCCGAGGACGGACAGGGACGCAAGGCCAACCAGGACGGACAGGGACGCAAGGCCCCCCAGGACCGACAGGGATTCGAGGTTTGTCAAGCCCGCCCGGGACAAAGACGCCACCAGAACCAGGCCTGACTCAGAAAACAGGCCGAGGACGTGGGGCGACAGGCCGCCGAGGAGCGACGCACGGACAGACAAGCCTGATGCACGGGTCGACAAGGGCAAGCGCGAGTTTAAAAACGACAGGCCGGAAGCCGCGCAAACTGAGGCAAGGACTCAGCTGAAGAGGGGCGACAAGCAGGTAAAGAACGCAAAAGACGGCAAGTACGCAAAAACCGATCAGGCAAAAAAACCCAAGTACGCAACGAAGGAGAGGTCGCTTGAAAAACAGCCGAAACCAAAAAAGCAGCCAAGGCAGAAGCCTGTGGTTGTAGAGCCTGAGATCAACATGGCAGACCTTCCGGCTGGCACGAAGGTAATAAACGTACCCATCACGGTCGCGGGCTTTTGCGAGCAGGTGGAAATATCGACTTCAGCCGTGATAATGAGCTTGATGAAGCTTGGGATCATGGCCAACATAAATCAGACCATAGACGAAGACACAGTCATGGTTCTTGCAGAGGAACTGGGCGCCAGCGTCGTAATCGGGAAGGTGGCCGACGACGTGGTCGAGGAGGGCATAGAAATCTTCAAAGACAAAGAGGAAGATTTGTATATAAGGCCCCCCATCATCACGGTGATGGGTCATGTGGACCACGGAAAGACGTCGCTGCTTGACGCCATCCGCAAAACAAATGTCACGGCATCGGAATCAGGCGGGATAACTCAGCACATAGGCGCTTCCGAGGTGTCGATAAACGGGCAGAAGATAGTGTTCCTAGACACTCCGGGGCATGAAGCGTTTACGGCAATGAGGGCCAGGGGGGCACACGTGACGGACATCGCTGTGCTGGTTGTGGCGGCGGACGACAGCGTAAAACCACAGACTGTGGAATCGATCAGCCACGCAAAGGCAGCGGGCGTTCCAATTATCGTTGCCATTAACAAAATTGACAAGCCTGCGGCTAACATCGACAAGGTCAAGCAGGACCTCTCAGTACACGGGATACTTGTAGAGGACTGGGGGGGAAGCACCATAAGCGTTCCGGTTTCCGCAAAATCCGGGGAGGGAATCGTGAACCTGCTCGAAATGATACTGCTCCAAGCCGAAGTCCTCGAACTCAAGGCGAACCCTGACAGGCTTGCAAGCGGAACAGTCATCGAAGCTAGGCTCGACAAAGCAAAAGGCCCTGTGGCAACGCTGCTCGTACTGAACGGAACCCTCCGAAGCGGCATGAGCGTGGTCGCCGGGACCTGCGCCGGGAAGATAAGGCTTATGACGAACTTCAAGGGGGACGCGATCAAGAAAGCCGGGCCGGCAACAGCAGTTGAAATACTAGGGCTTACGGAAGTCCCCGAGGCCGGCGACGAATTCAACGCCGTCAAGGAAGACAGGGCAGCCAGGGATATCGCTGAACACAGGAAAATCAAGCTGAGGGAAGAGATCCTGGCAAGGAATGCCAGCACAACGCTTGAGAAGCTGTTCAGCCAGATACAGGAAGGCGTGACTAAGGAACTGAACCTCATCATAAAGGGCGACGTGATGGGGTCCATAGGCGCACTGGAAGCGTCGCTCGAAAAGCTGAGGAACGAAAACGTAAGGGTCAAGATCATCCATTCCGGAGTGGGGACTGTGACCGAATCCGACGTAATGCTTGCCGGAACGTCGGGGGCGGTGATCATTGGGTTCAACGTGAGGCCCAGCACTGCCGTCACTTCGATGGCCGACAGGGAAAAAATCGAAATAAGGACGTACAGGGTAATTTACGACGTGATCAACGACGTCGAAGCAGCTATGAAAGGCATGCTCGACCCGGTTTACCGGGAAGTGGTCCTGGGCAAGCTGGAGATCAGAAACATATTCAGAGTGCCGGGGGTGGGGAACGTCGGAGGGTCATACGTCACCGACGGAAAGATTGCCAGGAATGCCGACATCAGGCTTGTCAGGGACGGCATAGTAGTCCATGAAGGCAAAATAGCTTCGCTCAAGAGGTACAAAGACGACGTCAAGGAAGTCATGCAGGGGTTTGAATGCGGAATAGGGCTGGAAAACTACAGCGACATACATGAAGCCGACATTGTGGAATGCTTTGTGATGGAAGAAATCCAGAGAGCGTGAGAGAAGGCGGAACAGTATGAAGAGAACTTACAGGCAAGGCCGTTTGGGCGAAGAAATACGCAAAATAATAAGCGGCCTGCTGCTTCGGGAAATAAAGGATCCCCGCCTTTCGGGGATAGTCAGCGTGTCTGCGGTTGAACTGACTTCTGACGGCAGCTATGCCACGGTTTACGTCAGCAGCTTGGACGCATCGGAAGAAGGCGGCAAAGAGGAACAAGAGGCCGTAATTGCTGCTTTCAACAGCGCAAAAGGGCTGATCAGAAGGGAAATCGGCAGACAGGTCAAGCTGAAACACATACCGGAATTGGTTTTCAAGACAGACAGTTCCATGGAATACGGCAGACACATAACAAAAATTATCGACAGCTTGGGGATTAGGCACGACAATACTGAACAGGAGGGCAAAAAGGCAGGGGATTGAGATGAAAGAGAACAATACACTAAAAGAAATTGCCGGGGAACTAATGCGGGCGAGTTCAGTCCTCATATTCCCCCATATTTCAATGGACGGGGACACTTTGGGGTCTTCGATTGCGCTGTGCAGAGGGCTAAGGGACAAAGGGAAAACGGCATACGTGGCAATCGAGGAGGAAATCCCGGAGTACCTCAGATTTTTGGACGACGGGTCTTGTACTTTTGACATTGACGTCATCAGCGAACCGGACTTGTGCGTATGTGTCGATTGCGCCCATATTGAGCGTTTCATACACCGGAAGGACAAATTTCTAAAAGGCAAGGCAACGATGTGCATCGACCACCACAGGACGTCGCAGGGATTTGCGGACTTCAACCATATTGACGGCCGGGCGGCGGCGACTGCGGAGATAATCTACGAATTACTAAACGAAATAGATGTTGCGGTAGACAAAATTATCGGGGAAGCCATTTACGCAGCGATAATTACGGACACCGGAAATTTTCAGTATTCAAACACCCGGGTTGAATCCCACCTAATAACGGCAGAGCTATTCAACCTTGGGATTGACCACAGCTACGTGTGCATGATGCTGTACCAGAACGACAGAATCGAGAAACTTCACATATCCGGGAAAATACTGGGCACTATTAAGATGATGGCCAGCGGCAAGGCTGCCATGGCGTATGTCACCCGGGAAATGCTGGATAGGGCAGGCGCACTGATGACAGACACTGAAGGCACATCGGAGATTTTGCGCAACATAAGCGGCGTCGAGCTCAGCTTGTTTGCAAAAGAAACGAAATTTGACGAGACTAAATTCAGCATTCGCTCAAAAACATGGGTCGACGTCTCTGAAATATCGATGAAGTACAAAGGCGGAGGCCATAAGCGGGCAGGCGGGTTCACGATAAACAAGCCTGCGTTTGAGGCTATCAAAATGATAGAAGCGGATATTGAAGAGTATTTCGCGAGTCACAGCGGTGGAAATGATAATTGAAGGCATAGTAAATTTGAACAAACCCAAGAACATGACTTCCCACAGCTGCGTCCAAGAGATCAGGAAAATCGTTGGAACAAGGCGTGTCGGGCATATCGGCACCCTTGACCCGCAGGCTGACGGAGTGCTGCCGGTGTGCATTGGAGGCGCAGCCAGGGTTTCTGAGTACCTCGACCTTGATTTCAAGAAGTACAGGTGCGAAATGATGCTGGGCCTCACCACAGAAACCCAAGACGTATGGGGTGAAACGATCAGGGACGTCCGCGATGAACTTGAACGGAGAGCAGACATCACCCGAGACTGCGTACACGAAGTGTTCGCGTCTTTTGAGGGCTTGATCGAGCAGGCGCCGCCCATGTATTCGGCAGTCAGGGTAGCCGGAAAGAGGCTGTACGAATACGCGAGGGCGGGAGAAACTGTCGAACGAAAGAAGAGGGACGTCTTCATCAAGGATGTTTCGATTCGCAAAATCAACCTAGTCGATTACACTATTTCCTTTGACATAACTTGCTCCAAGGGCACGTACGTGAGGGCGGTGTGCAGCGATGTGGGCGAAGTTTTGGGGTGCGGCGGAGCGATGAGCAGCCTGACGAGGCTGGCGAGCGGGGCGTTTGACATCGACAGCGCCATTTCGCTGGAAAATTTCGGGCAGCTTGACGAAGAGGGGATCAGCAGCGTGATAAAACCGGTTGACTACCCGCTTGTCCATTTTGGCAGTGCGGTCATACCCGACGAAAATGCGGCAGCACGGTTCGTTAACGGCGGATACATCGCTTCAAGCGAGGCTTCTTTTGAGAGCGAGCCCATTTACGCAGAAGCAGCGCCGCCTTTCCCAATCCGTGAAGAGTTTAAAAGAGCTTACAAGGTATATGCGGCGCGAAACGGCACAAGCACGTTTCTCGGCGTTGCTTTTTGCGACGAAAACCATGAAAAATTCAAAGCGGACAAAGTGTTCTTCAGGGGAAGCGCCGGATGAACTTGTACAATTCGCTGGAAGAGATAGTTGGCATAGAGGGAACTGCCATAGCGCTTGGCAATTTCGACGGCGTCCACGTGGGCCATCAGGAACTGATGGAGCGCACGGTCAAGGCGGCAAAAGCGGCGAATTTGAAAAGCGCGGTTTTTACGTTTTCGAACCACCCGAGGAACTTGTTGTCGAAAGGGCAGACTGTCAAGAACATACTGTACCCCGAAGAAAAGGCGGCGGTAATCAAAGCATTTGGCGTCGACTACATGTTCAACGTGCCGTTTGACGATGAAATGCGCTGCATGTCGGCAGTTGAATTCATAGACAAAATCCTGCTGATGAAACTGAAGATGCAGGAGGTTTGCTGCGGGTTTAACTTCAAGTTCGGGCACAAATCGTCCGGCAGCGCCGAAACCCTGGTGTCGGAGGGCGCAAAAGGGCATTTCAGGACACATGTGCTTGGACCGGTCATAATTGGCGGTGAGGTTGTCAGCAGCTCGCGCATCAGGGAGTGCATCGAACAGGGCGACGTGGTCAGGTGCATGAGGTTCATGGGGCGGCGGTATTCGATTGGCGGGGAGGTCGTGGTAGGCAACAGGCTGGGAAAAACGATAGGGTTTCCCACGTCAAACCTGATAGTGGACGATTCCATGGTTTCGCCGGCGAACGGAGTCTACATTACCTACTGCACGCACAACGGCAAAAGGTACCCCAGCGTGACGAACGTGGGTACCAAGCCGACTGTCGGCGAGTTCAGCAAAAACATGGAGACGCATATTTTTGATTTCGACAAGGAGCTGTACGGCAAGACGATACTTGTGGAGTTCATAAAAAAGACGAGGGACGAGAAGAAATTCGAAAGCATGGATGCCCTCGCTGAACAGATCAAGCAGGACTGCATCATAGCAAAGGATTATCACAGCAAAGCATATTGAGCTAAAAACGTGAAATTTTCAGTACTTATAGACAAATGCGGTTATTAGGTATAAAATAAAATAAAAGATTTTTGCACAGGAGGAACGTTAATGATTATTATAGGCGAGAAGATCAACAGTACGCTGAAATCGATCAGGCCGGCGATCGAAAACTACGACGCCCAGGCCGTAGCCGACCTTGCCAGGCGGCAATACGAAGCGGGCGCAGACTACATCGACATCAACGCGGGGGTTTTTGTCGACGACGAGCCGGAGAGGCTGGCATGGCTCGCAAAGACGGTGCAGGACACTGTGGACGCGCCGCTCACGATAGACTCCCCGAGCGCGGTGGCCATACGCAAGGCTTTGGAAGCAAACAGGAACCCAAAGGTGATGATCAACTCCATCACCGACGAGCCGGCCCGGTTCAACGAGGTAATGCCCCTCGTGGTGGAATTCAAGACCAGCATCGTAGCCCTTTGCATGGACGCTACCGGGATGCCTGAAACGGCGGGGGACAGGCTGGCAATAGCGGAGAGGCTGATCGAAAAGCTGACAAAGGAAGGCGTCGCGCCGGAAGACATCTACATAGACCCCCTCGTGCGGCCAATCAGCACCGGCGGCCATTACGGGAACGTGGCCATTGACACTATCCGCGAGGTGAAGAAGGAATTCCCGGACGTTCACGTCTCGTGCGGCCTCAGCAACATATCCTTCAGCCTCCCGGCGAGGAAACTGATCAACCAGGCGTTCCTGATCGCAGCCATCGGCGCCGGCATGGACGGGGCGATCATCGACCCGATGGACAAGAAGCTGGTTTCGATGATATACGCAGCCGAGGCGCTGTTCGGGCGCGACAACTTCTGCAAGAACTACCTGAAGAAATACAGAAGCGGGGAACTCGAAGTATAGCTTTTTAACTTTTGAAACATTACTGAACAAGGCGGCAGCTCCCAGGAGCTACCGCCTTGTTTGCAGTCGAATCATCGTTTGTCAAAGGCGAAAATGCCCTTTTGTAACCGAAATGTAACCGGCGTGTGATATAGTAAAGTACAAAAATAATCAGGGGGAAACACCAATGCAAAACAAAAAAACACTATCAGCCGTTCTCGTGCTGGCGCTGGCGCTCAGCATTTCAGGAGCCTTGCCTCTTGCGGCAGGCGCAGCAGATGCCGAACAGAGCCAGCCCGCTTTTGTGGCAGTAGCAGACATTGCGGGCGTGCCGACAGCCGCCGTAGCAAAAACTGCGCTGCAGCTCGGGGGCACGGTGCTTCCG
>WRJV01000205.1 GCA_009778415.1 Clostridiales bacterium
TAAAAGAGATATTGGGCACAAAAGTCACTTTGAAGCACAGAGGGAAAGGCGGAAAACTTGAAATAGGGTACTTCAGCCAAGAAGAACTTGAACGGCTGATCGATATTTTCAGAACCATAAAGGCTATATAAAATGTAAGAAAATATTAAAAAAGATTATGGGCAAAACTGTGATATAATCAACTCTTGTACGAGGGAATTCAAAAGGAGAAGGAGCGGCATGGGGGATAAAAAGGAAAAGGAAGATAAAGCAGTAAAGGCGGCAAAGGCAACAAAGATAGTCAACCAGTCGGAAAATACCGAGGTGTTCGTGCGCACGAACGCAGGCCGGAAGAGGGGCAAAGCTTCCAAAGCGAAGATATTCATCGCTTTGGGGGTTGTTATTGCGCTACTGGCTGGCCTCGGGTATTTTATGTCGACCCGGAATACTGAGCACAGGCCGCTTGTCAGCGTAGGGGCTGTCGAGCTGATGGACCTGGAAGAAACAGTGTCTATCAGGGGGACAATACAGGGTTCCGAATCAGCCGACGTCTCGTCGGCCCTGAACTACAAGATAACAGCGATCTATGTCAAGGAAGGCGACACTGTGAAGAAAGACCAGGTGCTGGCGACACTGGATGTTAGCGACCTGCAAGACCAGTACAACAAAGCGGCGCTGGCGCTCAGGGAATCGACCCGCGCTTACGAGTCTGCCGAGGCGCTCTATGAGGAAGGCGCCATGGCGAGGGAAGAGTACCTTAAGCTCAAGGCAGCCTACGACGGGGACAAGCTCAACATGTCTTCCTTCAACATTGCTGACAAGAAAAACATAAAAAGCCCGATAAGCGGCACCGTGACCAGGGTCAACGTGAACGTTGGGCGTTACGCCAGCGACACGGAAAAAGGGCAGGCGATGTTTGTGGTAGAAAACCTTGAGGACCTACAGATGAAAGTTAGGATTGGCGAATACGACATCAGCAAAATAAAAGTGGGGCAGGAAGTTACGATAACAGCGGACGTGCTGGGCAAGGAAAGCGTGGCAGGGGTCGTTTCCAGCATATCGCCAACAGGCGAGGAGAAAGACATGACCTCAAGCGAAAAAGTAATTCCTGTCGTAATCGACATAGAGAAAAGCGACAAAAACCTCATCGCCGGAGTGACTGCAAAGGCGACGATACTCATAGACAGGCGTGATAACGTTCCGGCAATATCGTTTGACGCAATCATCCAAGACCCCGAAACAGGCGACAACCTGGTTTTCGTCGTAGACGAGGAGGAGACGCTTAGGAGGGTAGCCGTCGAACTCGGGCTGGAGACCAACATTTACGTTGAAGTATTGGGGGGCGCGTTGAAAGATGGGGAACAGGTAGTCCTTGCGCCAACCTTTGATCTGGAAGACGGAATGCTTGTTACGGTCAACACGCCGGCAAACTGAGGTGACTGATGAACCCTGAAACGACAGAGATAATAAAGCTGCAAAACCTAGACAAGACGTACAGGAACGGGAACATTTCCGTTGCAGCGCTGAAAAAGGTTAATATAACAATAAATTATGGCGAGTTTGTTGCTATCATGGGGGCTTCCGGATCGGGAAAGTCAACGCTGATGAACATACTCGGCTGCCTCGACCGGCCTACCGGGGGCGACTACTTTCTTGAAGGGATTGACATTAAGGAAAAAACAGACGACCAGCTGTCTTTCATCAGAAACCAGAAAATCGGTTTCGTTTTCCAGTCTTTCAACCTGATACCGAGGACCAGCGCTTTCAAAAATGTGGAGCTTCCGATGATTTACGGGAAAATCCCCGCAAGGGACAGGAAGGACCGGGCTGTTGCGCTGCTTGAAAGCGTGGGCCTCGGCGACCGCTACGAGCACATGCCAAACGAGCTTTCCGGTGGCCAGAAGCAGCGGGTCGCCATAGCCAGGGCGCTTGCGAACGAGCCCACCATCATACTTGCTGACGAGCCGACGGGAAACCTCGACTCAGTGTCGTCCATCGAAATACTGGAAATATTTACCAAACTAAACAGGGACAACGGCAACACAGTAATAATAGTAACCCACGAGCCTGACATAGCGAAGTGTACAGACCGCACGATCACCTTCAAGGACGGTATCGTAGTAGAGGACGCGCGCAGAGAGGAGGCGGTCTGATGCTGTTTTTGGAAAACATCAAATTGGCGCTTTCTGCCATAAGGGCGAACAAAATGCGGTCGTTCCTCACGATGCTGGGCATCATCATCGGGATCAGTTCCGTTATAACCATCACTTCGATAGGCGCTTCTGCCCAAGCCATGATAAACAAGCAATTTGAAAGCCTTGAAGGAGGCTACATGGTCCTGATGATCAACTGGAGGAACACGGAAAGCATTGACTACTATGCGGACCTTTTCAGCTGGGACGACATCGAAGCCCTAAAAAACCGGTTTCCCAGCTACATCAGGTACATTGAGCTTATGAACCTGGGAAACAGCAGCACCACTACCAAAGTCGGCAGGCTGGAAGCGACGCTGTCGCTCTACGGTGCCGGCGCCGACTACAACAAGTTCGACAAGTCGATACAGATCATCCACGGCAGGATGATAAACCAAGGCGACGTGGATGCGGGCAGGGAAAACATAGTTATCGACGTGAGGGCGGCAAGGCAGCTTTTCAACAAGGAAAACGTAGTCGGGGCGACGCTGCCGGCAACTATCTACGGAGACGAAAAGGACCTTACGATCGTAGGCGTCTATGAAACGCCGCCTTCGATTTTTTCGGGCCTGATGGTGGAGACAAGCTATACGTGCTACGTCCCTATTTCGCTGATGCTTGGAAGCGACGCCAGGTCGGCTTACATCGAAATATTCGCCAGCGACAAAGACGACCCGATAGTGCAGGCTGAAGCGTTCTTGTCCTACATCACAAAGGTGAAGAACAAGCCGGCCGACTTTTACATGTACCAGTCGGCAGACGAGCAGATATCGCAGGTCAACACAGTGCTCGGGACGCTCTCCATCGCGCTGGGTGCCATCGCCGCCATATCGCTCTTGGTGGGCGGTATCGGGATAATGAACATCATGCTCGTTTCCGTCACTGAAAGGACTAGGGAAATAGGCATAAGGAAGTCGCTGGGGGCAAGGACGAAGGACATCCTTACACAGTTCCTGATCGAAGCGATGATCCTTTCCAGCATAGGAGGCATCATCGGCATGGCTCTGGGCATGTCCCTTGCGGGGCTGGGAATGTCAGCGTTCGGGATAGGCGTTGTTATCCAGCCAATTGTCATAGTTGTTACAGTTATATTCTCAGCAGGGGTCGGAATGTTTTTCGGCATATTCCCGGCACGAAAAGCGGCAAAGCTCGACCCGATTGAGGCGCTGCGGTACGAATAGGCATTCAGGAGGTGTTTGCAGGCATATGAAAAACTTGTACTATTACGATTCGCCGGTCGGAAAGATTGGAATTGCAGAGGAAGACGGGGCTGTCACAGACCTGTTTTTCAAGGGGGAGGCTGTGCCGCAGGGGGCGCAGCTTGAGGAAACAGCCTTGTTGAAAGAGGCGGGAAAGCAGATTGCCGAGTATTTCGGGAAAAAACGAAAGGCCTTCGACTTGCCGCTAAAGCTGGAAGGCACAGAGTTTCAAAAGAGGGACTGGCAGGAACTTCTCAAAATACCATACGGCGAGACCCGAAGCTACGGCGAGCTGGCCAAGGCCCTAGGCATACCGAAGGGTGCAAGGGCGGTAGGGCTTGCAAACAACCGCAACCGGATTTCCATAATCGTGCCTTGCCACAGGGTGGTGGGCGCAGACGGGAAGCTGGTCGGCTACGGGGGCGGGCTTCCGATTAAGGAATTTCTGCTGAACCTGGAAAAATAGCATCAGGTACCAGACGGGACAGTCTCCACGAGCTTCGCTTGAAGCACCAGGCGCATGGTCTGGTCGCCCCCAGTGCAGGTCGATAAAGTGATGATGTGCCCGGAATCAGGCGGGCTGCCGACCTGAGTCACGGTTTTCGCGGCCATTTCCTGCAAATAGCTGGCGAAGGAGGCATCGCTTTCAAATCGTATCGTGTAGGTGTCGCTCGTAGCCAATGTCTCGTAGACAGCGAAAATCTCATAGACGAGGACGTCGCTTTTCCTTATGACGTATATGTTCGTGCGCTGCTCTGCGTACTCCAGCTGCTTGTATTTTTTCAGGCTTCCGAACATCGTGTCGTTTCTCGTGTTGTGGCCGTATATCACCGTGTTTTGGTCTGCAAAATCAGCGTCGTTGCGGTAGTCCTGGAAAATGCTGCCGAGTATGTTGGGCTTCTTGTCGAAGGTGGTGCGCAGGTAGGCGTTGTTGTCGGGGCCCCGCATGATCGGGTAGGAAATCGGAGTGTCCGGGATGAACAGCCACGCGATGATGTCGGGGTTTATGCTGTCAAGGGTAGCAAAATCAATGGTTGGCCATGGATTGTCTGGAACCTCCACAGTTTCGACCGGAGGCTCGGTTATTACTTCTTGGCTTATGTTGTCGTAAGCAGACTGGCCGACGTGCATCTGGTAGTAGGTCCATATTATTTTTGTAGCGCTTGCCAAAAAGGTGATCGTTGCAACGACGAATATCAGAGTTCTAACTTTTTTTGACATTTTGATTCTCCATTTATTTTAGGGCTGCTATCCTCCGCTCCAGCTGGTCCACATTGTAGGCGTATTTTACAGCTGTGTCGGACGCGATGGTGCCTCTTTTGTAAAGCTCGAATATCGACGCGTCCATGCTGACCATGCCTTCTGAGGAGGAAGACTGTATTACTGCATCTATCTGGTGTATCTTTGAATCCCTTATCATGTTCCTTATCGCGCTGTTCAAGTGCATTATCTCGAAGACAGGATGAAGCTTTCCGTCCTCGGCAAGGACAAGCTGCTGTGAAATCACGGTTTGCAGGACCATTGAAAGCTGTATCCTGATCTGCTGCTGCTGCCCGGGAGGGAACACGTCTATAATGCGGTCGATGGTGTTGACGGCGCCGACAGTGTGCAGGGTTGAAATGACCAGGTGCCCTGTTTCGGCGGCGGTCATTGCTGTCCTTATCGTGTCCAGGTCCCGCATTTCCCCAAGCAGGATGACGTCCGGCGCTTGGCGGAGGCACGCCCTGAGCGCCGTAATGTAGCTTTCCGTGTCGACGTTTATCTCGCGCTGGCTCACGACGCTCTTTTTGTTCCTGTGCAGGAACTCTATGGGGTCTTCTATAGTTATGATGTGGGAATTGCGCACGGAGTTGATGGCGTCCACGACGTATGCCAGAGTCGTGGATTTGCCGTTGCCTGCAGGGCCCGTGACTAGGACCAGCCCCCGGGTCTTCCTTGACACCGAAAGCACTTCGTCGGGTATCCCGAGGGCTTTGAAATCAGGAAGGTCAAACCTGACGACCCTGATGACTGCTGCCATTGACCCGCGCTGCTTGTAAGTGCTCACGCGAAAACGGGACAAACCCTTGACCGAAAGGGAAAAATCGTCGTCGCCGACTTCAAGGTAGCGGGCTGGGGACCTCTCTGCAAGGGAATAAAGCTCGCTGACGAGCTGGTTCGCCTTGTCGGGCATCACCATTTCCTCGCTGACCGCACATATCACCCCGTCTATTTTTGCAGAAAGCCGCAGGCCTGATACTATGAACAGGTCCGATGCGCCAGTTTCTACAGCGTTGTTCAAAAAGGCTAATACGTTATCCATCTGAAACCCCCATACCTTTATTCGAAATCCTCGCCGTCCCAGACCATGATGGAATCGTCTGTTTCCCATTCTTGGGAATAGGTGGTCTTCCATTCCAGGACAACAGCCTTTCCCTTGTCAAGCCTTAACCTGACGCGAAGGTCCTGCACGTCGCTCACCGGGCATGAATAGGAAGCAACGGCGGCAGCCCCTTCCTGCTCATACGAGATGTCAATGCCGCATGCCGATTCGGGGAACCCGCCAGATCCGGCGATGCTTGCCTGGACGGCGGTCGCCAGGGCGTCGCCTTCATAATAGCCCTTGACGAAAGACGCGGTTTTGTCTGCCAGGAGCTTTTCCGCGTTTGATGCCGACAAGGTCAGCATTGCGAACACGGTCAGGCACAATACCGTGAAAATCATTATCAGGGAAACCGTCCCTACGCCTGTCCCTCGCGATCTTTGGTTCATAGCAGCGCCCCCTGGCCGGGCAAGGCCGATACAGGGATCGCAAAAATCACAGTGCCGTTTGCGTCGGCAACCGTCACGTTCGCGTCAATGCACCCGTTTTTTTCGGGCAGCCGCTCGATCGACGCAGTATAGAAAAAGCTCGGCTCAGACTCCGGCAAGATGCGCCAGTCAGAGTCAAAGCGAACCTCAACGGCACTGCCGCCGCCTGCCAAAGCCCCTCCGAGGAGGGCTGCGGTGTCCTGCAGGTCGCCGCCGGACGCCTTGAAGCATTCGGCGCAGTCCTGCGCCGATGATACGGCATGGTTGAGCCGGCTGCTCTCGGACGAGATTTGGTGCGCAGCGACGAATATCCTCAAGCAGATGGCAGAGGCCACTGCAAAGATCAATATTGCCAAAATGAGCTCTGTCAGGAACATCCCGGAGCCTGACGCGGCGCTGCGCTCCCTCATGTGCCGCCACCTCCTCCGCTACGCAGATGGACGAAGGTTTTGCCGCCGGCGCCGTTGCTGTCCTGATACTCGATAGACAACAGGTTTTGCCTTGCGTTTTCAAAGGATACGGATCCGACTTCAAGCACCGAGGTCCCCGAGTCGGCAGACAGCTCCGCCTCCAGCCCCTTTTCGCAAAAGAGCTCCCGAAGCCAGCCGTCATAGGAGTATAGTATAGTGTTGTACATTGTTCCGTCAAACTCAGAGTCAAGGTACAGGGCAGAAGCGCCATCGTATGTTCCTACCCGCAGTTCCCCAAGGCCGTCGTTTGCGTGGACTTTCGCTGAGAGATAGGAAAGGCACACCCTGCTTTTGAATTCTTCCTCCGACGTCTTTTGCATGCCGCCGTAGACGTTTGCTCCCAGCATCAGGACAAGCAGGAC
>WRJV01000206.1 GCA_009778415.1 Clostridiales bacterium
AAGCCACGCCTCGTCAAACCCGCAGCCGTTGTCGGCGACGCGCAGCTCCCATTCATCGCCGATATGGCGGGCGCTGATTTCTACCCGCCAAGGCGGGCGCACGTTTTTGAAAGCGTGCTCAAAGCAGTTCTCTGCCAACGGCTGCAAGACCAGCCGGGGCATCGGCACCTTGCTAAGGTCCCCTTCCACAGCTATGTCGTAGGAGAAGCAGTCTTCGTACCGCAGCCTCATGATTTCGAGGTAATCCTTGACGCTGCCGATTTCCATGTCCAGCGTGGACGCGCTTGCGTCGGTGATGTAGCGCATCAGGTTTGACAGCCTTTCGCAGGCGTATACGATTACTTCATTGCCGCCTTCCATGCTCATGGCGCTGAGCATGGACAGCGTGTTGAACAGGAAATGCGGGTTCATCTGCGCCTGCAGGGCTTGCAAGTATGCTTTCTTTTCAAAAACCACTGCTGTGCCCAGCCTCTCCATCATCGTGGCAAAAGCCAGGCTCAACTCGTTTATCTCGTCAATGCCGCCCTCAACCACCCAATTGTCGGGTAGGTTGCCAAGGGACACGGTGCTCACTTGGCGGCTCAGGTTGACGAGCGGTGCGCTTATGCGTCTTGAAACAATGTACACGACAGGCACTATGGCAAGGACGAGGATGCCTCCGCCTATCAGAAGCAACCAGAACACTGAAACGAACGGGCGCAGTATGCTGTCCCTGTTTTGAGCCAAAGCCAACGTCAAGCCGTATTGGGGAAGCTCCTGTGAAGCGATGGCGTACTGGAGCTCGTCCATGTCCTTGTAGGCGCTGCCCTCGGGCCAAAACTGCCTGCCGCTGCCGTCCAGCAGAAAGGCGGCGATGCCTCCGCTGCTGTCTAGTGAGAGCCGCTGGCTCAGCAGTTCAAGCGGCTGCTGCACCTCGACTGCGCCGTACAGCTCGCTGCCGTAGTAGTCCGACAGGGAATATATCAGCGACACGTACTGCCCGGTATATACGTCCGACCACCTGTCGCCCTCGGGGGGCAGCAACAGGGGATTTTTTGGAGATTTTGCAATTTGCGCGAACATATCCTGCACGTCTTCCGAAGCGAGTTTTTCCGACGCTTGGCTAAGCGACTGCACCGGCGCACCCGAGGAAATGAAGTCCCCGTGCTCGTTGTACAGGCTGATCCTCCAGGCAAGCATATTGGGGCCGTTGTACGAGGCGACGATGCTCCCTATTTCGAGGCGGTCCAAAATGCTGCGCTCAAAGTAATTGCCCTGCCCGTCGCTGCTTCCGAGGGAGTTGAACATGCTGGCGATGCGGCTGTCTGAACCGATCTGCTCAGCAATCTTGTCCATGGTGTCTATGAAGTTGGCGGCTTGCGCAGCCATCTGGCTGCACAGCTGCTCGCGGCTTTCCTTTGCCGTCTGTTCGCTGATGTTAGCGATGACGAAATAAGCCATCACTTCTATGCCTACGACGATAACGGCGAATATGGTTATGTAAGTGAATACAAGCCTGCGCATGATCCCGCGCTGCTTTTTCCGCATGCCACGTCCTCCTTTTGCGCTACGAATCCCTAAGTCACTAACGCGGGCTATCCCGCAACCCGGGTGTAGATTTAGTATAGCAGCTCTTGCAGGGAAAAACAACTTGACCGCTATTGTTATTTGGCGAAGCATCTGATAAGATAAACCGAGGAGGAATTTGCCATGGTTACCATATCACCGCTCAAAACGACACGCAAGCCTGTCGTCGGCCTTTACTCGATAGGGCTAAAGGCGTACTGGGAGCAGTTCCCGGGGCTGAGGGAGAGGCTTTTGGGCTACGGCCGCTTTATCGCCGAAAGGATGGGGCAGTGGGCGAACGTGCAGAACTTTGGCCTTGTCGACACCGAATATGCCGCCAGGGAGGCAGGGGAACGGTTCAGCGAAAGCGGCGTCGACCTAGTGTTCTGCCACTGTGCCACGTATGCCACCAGTGCCTGCGTGCTTCCCGTACACCAGATGTGCAAGGCGCCTGCCGTGGTGCTTAGCTTGCAACCCGCAGCCCGTATCGACTACGCCCGCACGTCGACTGGCGAATGGCTGGCGCACTGCTGCGCCTGCGTGGCGCCGGAGGTTTCAAACGCGTTCAACCGGGCCGGCATACCGTTTCATGTGGTAAGCGGCCTTTTGGGGCTTCATGAAACTCCGGAAATTTCTACAGCCGACGAAAACACTGAGGGCCGCCCGGAGGCAGTTCGGGCTTGGGACGAGATTGAAGGGTGGGTCAGGGCCGCGTCTGTTGCCGCTGCGCTGCGCCGCAGCCGTTTCGGCTTCCTAGGCAACACGTATAGCGGCATGCTGGACATGTACAGCGACTTCACGATGCTGCAGGCTCAGACGGGGATGCACGTACAGGTGCTGGAAATGTGCGATTTGAATGAACGTTTGCAGCGGGTTTCCGAAGCCCAGGTGCAGGAAAAGCTGGATGAGATACACGCATTTTTTGAAATCAGCGGAGATTCGCCGGCAGACCCTCTGGTGACAAAGCCAACAGGCGAGCAGCTGCTGTGGTCTGCAAAAGTGGCGGCAGCTCAGGAACAGATGGTGCGCGACTTCGATCTGGACGCGCTCTGCTACTATTACCACAGCGCAGAGGGCAACCCTTACGAAGCGCTGCAGGGCGGGTTCATCGTGGGGCATTCGCTGCTGACGGCGAAGGGCGTAGTGTGCGCGGGGGAAGGCGATTTGAAGACTGCGCTTGCGATGAAGATATGCGATGTTTTGGGCATAGGCGGCAGCTTTTGCGAAATTGCGCTGACCGATTACATAGACGGCACAATACTGGTGGGGCACGACGGCCCGTTCCACATCAAAATCGCAGGCAAAAAACCGGTTTTGCGGGGGATGGGTGTGTACCACGGGAAAAAAGGCACAGGGGTATCCGTCGAAGCTAAAGTAAAGGCCGGCCCTGTTACCACGCTAAACGTCACTCAAACCGTTGACGGACGTTTGAAGCTGATCGTCAGCGAAGCCCGGGCCACAGACGGAGAAATCATGTCTGTCGGCAACACGCAGACGCCTGTAAAGTTTGCATTGGCACCGGATTCATACATGGAGCGCTGGTTTGCCGAAGCGCCAACCCACCATTTTGCCTTGGCAATAGGCCATCACGCAGACCTTTTGCAGAAGGTTGGCACATTGCTTCAGATTCCCACAGTTGTGCTGTGAGGGCCGCTACTTCGCGCCAAGCTCCTTCAGCTTTGGCAGCATCGCTGGGTCGAAAGACCCGGCGGCGGCGTCTAGGTTCGCTTGCTTCGTTTCAGCCAGCTCTTTTCGGAGGATCGGCACTTCTTTTGGCGCTTCGATGGCTATTTTGACCTTGTCGCCGCTGATTTCAAGCACAGTGATTTCTATGCCGTCGCCCAGCAAAAAGCTCTGTTTGACTTTTCTGCTCAGAACCAGCATAACTACACCTCCTTCTGTGCGCTGCGGTCCACTGGGTGGCGCATCGAGTAGGAGGTGTCTTCCATAATGATTTGTTTCCCCAGCATCTTGTCAGGGTTGATGGCTATGGGGCATCTCAGGTTGACTGTCGAACTTTTCCAATCTTCGTTGACAACCGCGATCGCATAGTAGGCAAGCGGCGTGCCTCCGTCCGCCTGCAAAGCTCTCAGGTCTTCGGCAGCCAGCACCGGTGCGTAGCTTTCGACTACGTAGTGCGGGTTCACCAACACAAAAGCGAGGTCGGGCTTGTCTACGGACTGCAGGCAGAGCAGGCTGTCAGAATCGTCGTAAAACTGGACGATGATGTAACCGGACAAATTCTCAAAACCAGGCAGAGGCTCTGTAAAATTTATTTTCTGGTTGTCCGCAACGTCCATTTCACCGAAGTATTTCGTGTTTATCTTCATCTTTGCATCCTTTGCTAAAACAATGTCAGGCCAGCAGGTCAAAGACCGGCTCGTAGTTGGGGTTTGCGCTCGGCGGGACGTAGATGGGGTCCCCTACGAACTCAATCACTACCCTTGGATGTTCGGCTATGGTGAATTCTATGTCTGCCGGCGTGAACTTGAACTCGCTTTGGGTAGTCTTCCAGTCAAAATTCAGCTTGTCCATCTCGTACTCGATCTGGAATTCGCCCGGTATCCAGTCCATGTTGATCGGCTGTTCCGGTATGAACCTAATGTTGAAATCATGCGCCAGCGGCGCATTGAAGCGGTTTGCGGCTAGCTGAGGCATCGTGTCCTGGTCGAGGTGGATGTTCACCATCATGTTTCCCTCCTGTGCATAAGTTGCCGTAGCCACAAGGGCGCCCTGCTTGCCGAGGTTCGCCGACTCCTCCACGCTGGTCTTCGTGGAGGGGATTATCGAATTCCGGGCTTCAAAGGTGTCGATGTTGAGTTTGATGGGCCTGCTCTTGATGGACAGCCCTTTCTTGTCCCTGGTTATTTCGACCTCGGCTTGCGAGCTCTTCCGTTCAACCTGCGCGGGGGTTACTTTGTACTGAATCGAGATCGGGATGGTTCGAATCTCAATCAACGGTTTCATTTTTGCGACCTCCTTGTCTTTGTAAGATAAATTACCTCATAAAATCGATGAATGAAGGCGTAAGGATCTTGGTGCCGATTTCAAGGGACGCCCTGTAGACGTAATCGGCCATTTTCAGGTTGTTGATAGCCACTTCCATGTCGATGAATTCGACGTTCAGTATCTTGCTGTTCAGGTTGTCGCTGTTCCGTTCGAGGACGGACTTCTGCTTCTGCAGGAAATTGTAGTCGGCGCCGACCTTTGTGACGGCCCGGAGTATGCTTTGGCGGTGGTCGGTGAGCTTTTCCCAAAGATGGGTGGTGGCGTCGTAGTCGAGGGGCTCCTTTTCAAGCTCGTCCGCGATGAGGCCGAGGGTCAGGACGAGGTTGTCTTCCGGGTTTACGCCATAGCCGAGGAAATTGATGCCCGGTATCGACGTGTTGAAGGCGCTGCTGTCCTTGACTATCGGAAGGCCGTCTGCCCCGATGTCGACGGTCAGCCCAAAGCCCATGTCTATGTATATCTTCTCGTCGGCGAACGCCTTGAGTTTTTCCTGGTTGGCAGGGTCGGTTATGTCAAGCCCCCGGAACGTGAGCACCTGCCTGGGCGGCGTAGTCGACGTGTCCTCCGTCAGCTCAAACGGAAGGGTTTTGGTGCTGCTGCCGCCGAACAGGAATTTGTCGTCAAACCTGGCGTTGAGCGCTTCGATGGCTGTCCGCTGCATGGCCCTTAGCTCGTTGGCGAATATCATCCTGTCGTCTTGGGACCAGACACCGTTCCTGCCGGCCGTCAGGGTGACGTGGGCGCTCTCTGCCATCTTCGAGATCACCATCATGCTGGCGTCGAGGCTGTCCATCGTGTCGAGCACGTCTTGGACGTTGTTGATGTAGTCGTTGTTCTGCTGGAAATTCTTGCGCAGCTGGTAAGCCCTTGCCGCAGCGGCAGGGTCCTCCACGGCAGAAAGGAAATTGCGCTTCGTTATGACCTGTTGAGTAGCGTGGTCCAGGTTTTCGAATACTTTGCCCAGCCTGCTGGTGTAAGAATTCATAACCATGCTTTGAGTGATCCTCATGACAAAAGACTCCCTTCTTTTATCTTCCGACTACCCCCATTTTGTTGATGAGGACTTCCAGCGCTTCGTCGAGGGTCGTCATGACCCTGGCGTTGGCGGCGTATGATTTTTGGAACCGCAGGAGGTTGACGCCCTCCTCGTCCATAGAAACGGATGAAAGCGAATTTCGCATTTCTTCTATCCCTACTATTATATATGTGTTGTCTGCCAGCCCCCTGGTCTTTGCGCTGACTTCCTGGGCGGCGATGAGGCCGGTGTTTTTGAACATCTGCTCGAACGTGCCCTTGAACAGCGGGTACCCGGCGGGGTCGTCTATGCCGCTTGTGGTAAAGTTGAACGGGCTGTCCAGCAGCGATATCATGTAGAGCAGGTTGCTGGTGTCGCCCAGGTAGTCGTCGCCGGACAGGAACATGTTCTTCGACGTGGTCAGGTTGTAGGAACCGTTTTTCCAGCCCTCGGCAATCTGGATGTTGGCGGCGTTTATCACCAGGCTGCCGTCGTTTGTCTCAAACAGCGGATGGTCGTTCATCAAAGCCGGCGGAACCGGGTTGGCAATCAATGGCGCTTCGGCAGGGTCCCCCAGCCAAGCAGGGTCCGGTATGAAGGGCTGCCAAGCCGGGTCTGCGTAGGCGTTGGCGTTGTTCATAGTCTCGGCGAAATCCCTGACGATCTGGTCGAGGACGCTCTGGTAGTACCCGATCCCGTTCAGCGTGTTCGGTGGGTCGTCAAAAGCCCCCTTTGAATCGAGCATGTCCAATGCACCTTTTAAAGCGCCGGTGGTGAACTGCAGCCCGGGGTTGCCTGGGATGGTGTAGATTGGCAGGCCCGTCCTGGTATCGATGAGGCCGCTTGAAGTGACGTATGTCAGCCTGTTTGGGTCTTCGTCGTCGGGGATCTGCTCCACTCGCAAGGTGGCGAAGTTTTTCCCGTCAACCAATGTCCGCTGGTCAAGGTCGAGGGGCGGGTCGTTGTCGCATACAAACGCCACTTTGCAAATTTCCACGCCTCTTTTTGCAAGCTCCGGATCGGGGTCAGGGTAATACGTGACGTCGATCTTCATGTAGGTGGAAAGCTTGTCCAGCAGCAGGTTCCGTTCGTCCCTCAGTTCGAGGGCAGGGTTGCCGAAAACATCGCATTCCCTAATGTTCTTGTTGAGCATGGCCAAGTCTTCCAGCATCTTGTTCACGTCCGGGACGGCGCTGCCTTTCAGCAGGAACTCTTGGTAGTCGCGGACTTCGGTGAGCTGCCGCGAATACTGGTTGAACAGTTTTACTACCGATTCCGCAGTAGACCACACGGTGGTGTCTATGGTGACTTCCCCGGTTTGGGTCGAGTACACCTGCAGCTGGGTCCTAAAATCCTGCAAGGCCTTGTTCAGCGCTTCGTACTGCACCTCGTCGAATATCCTGGCGATGTCGGAAAGGGCAGAGAGCTGGGAGTCCAGTTCGCC
>WRJV01000207.1 GCA_009778415.1 Clostridiales bacterium
TTTGCGCTATCCACCATCACGTTTTTCCTGATCGAGTTCAACAGCTGGAGGTCCATGGGGGTTGGAAGGAAGCTCAAGCACATGTGCGAGCCTTACCCCTTCATGTTCCCGCTTAAAATCATAGAGTCGGTTTCGCGGCCGATTTCCCTTGGGTTTCGGTTATTTGGCAACATCTTCGGCGGCGTCGTCGTCATGGAGCTCATATTCGGAGGGCTCGCCACGCTCAGCGGCAAACTGCACTTTCCGATACCGTTCCTGCAGGCGTTCTTCCCGCTCCCGGCGAACGTATTCTTCGACATGTTCGAGCCTGTGGTCCAAGCGTTCATATTTACAATGTTGACAATGGTATTCATCTCTATAGAAGTCATAAGGCACGGAGAAGCAGAACATCATTAGCAATAAATAAACAAAAATACAAAAAACATTAAAAGTCTAAGGAGGTAATGTTATGTCATTAGTAACACCGGAAGCATTTGTACTAGGAATGTCAGCGATAGGAGGGGCATTCACGGGGTTGGCCGCCATTGGGATTGGATTGGGCCAAGGCTTTGCCGCTGGGAAAGCGGTTGAAGGGGTGGCCAGGCAGCCTGAAGCGTCGGGGACCATACTTCAAACCATGGTAGTCGGCCAGGCGGTCGCGGAAACAACCGGTATCTTTTCTTTCATCATATCGATTATGCTAGTAATCGCAAACCCGCTGGTTGGGCTGCTCCACTAGGCTGCTCCACCAGGCTGCGGCGAAATTGCGGCGATATTGCGGCAAAGGCGGTTGCAACACAGAAGTTTGATAAAACAAGTGGAAGGAGGATGAAACTTGGCGCAACATGCAGATTTAATCAGTTTTAACTGGACCCTGGTGATGAACTGGGTCACGATTATAGTTTTATTCCTTGTCCTCAAACATTTTTTCTTCGACAAAGTGCACAAATTCATTGAAGCGCGGCAGGAAGCGGTAAAGGACGTCATCGACAACGCGGAGGCGACGAACCGCAGGGCCGACGAGAAGCTTGATGCATACAACAAGAGGATAGCGGGCATCGAGAGCGAAGGCAGGGAAATCATCAAGAACGCCAAAGTGAAAGCCGACATGCAGGCGGCCGACATCCTTGAAGAAGCGAACAAAAGGGCGGAAGCCATGCTGGAAAAGGCGCTCAAGGAAATCGAGAGGGAAAAGGCGCAGGCGATTGCGGACATGAAGAACCAGATCGTGACGCTGTCGCTTATGGCGGCTGAGAAAATAATGGAAAAGAATCTGGAAATAGAAGGCCAGGACGCATTCATCGATAAAATCATTGAACAGGCAGGTACGTCGGGATGGCAGAATTAGTAGTCGATTTGACTTACGGAAATGCTTTGTTTCAGGCTGCAAAGGAAGTGGGCAAGGTTAAGCCCATTTTGGAGGACGCCTACGGCGTCCTCGGGGTCCTCGAACGGGAGCCCGATTTGCTGGCGTTTTTGAACACCCCGGCGATCGCAGCCAAGGAAAAGAAAGAGGTCGTGGCGAGAATTTTCGACGGGAGAATCAGCGATGAGCTGTTAAACCTTTTGCGGGTGCTGATCGACAAAGGCAGGACAAGGCACTACTCCAAAATAGTCGACACGTTCAAAAGGCTCATCGACAAGGAGGAAGGCTTTTCCTATGGGAAGATACTGTCCGTAGGCCCTCTGAGCGAAGAACGGCTCAGCAGGTTTGAGGAGGAGACGGGAAAACTCCTAAAACTGAACGTCAAGCTTGAAAATTCAACGGCTTCGGATTTGATTGGCGGCGTGATAGTGTACATCGACGGAAAGATCATAGACGCCTCGATCAAAGGCCGCCTCAAAGACCTTAGGGGCAGCATGCAACAATAAAAGAGAGGAGGGATTTATTGATGAATCTCAGGCCCGAAGAAATTAGTTCTGTCATCAAAGAGCAGATAAAGAAGTACAAAAATCAATTGGAAATATCCAACTTCGGCACAGTCATACAGGTCGGCGACGGGATTGCCCGAGTGTACGGCCTTGAGAACTGCATGTCGGGGGAGCTCCTTGAGTTCCCGGGGGAAATATACGGCATGGCGCTCAACCTTGAAGAAGACAACGTGGGCACCGTCATCATGGGGCCCGACAAGGAGATAAAGGAAGGCGGCATCGTCAAGCCCACGGGTCGGGTAGTGGAGGTCCCCGTTGGAGAGGAGCTGATAGGCAGGGTAGTGAACTCGCTGGGGCAGCCCCTCGACGGGAAAGGGCCCATCAGGTCGACGGAATCAAGGCCGATAGAGCACTTGGCGCCTGGCGTGCTGCTCAGGAAGTCAGTCCACCAGCCGCTGCAGACGGGCATCAAAGCGATAGACTCGATGATACCCATAGGCAAGGGGCAGAGGGAGCTCATCATCGGCGACAGGCAGACGGGGAAAACCGCTCTGGCCATAGACACCATCATAAACCAGAAGGAAGAAGACGTGATCTGCATCTACGTGGCCATCGGGCAGAAGAAGTCCACTGTGGCGCAGCTGGTGCAGACGCTGGAAAACAAGGGGGCGATGAAGTACACGATAGTCGTTTCGGCATCGGCCAGCGAAGTGGCGCCCCTACTCTACATCGCGCCCTACGCGGGGTGCGCCATGGGAGAGTACTTCATGGCTCAGGGCAAGCACGTGCTGATCATCTACGACGACCTTTCAAAGCACGCGGTGGCTTACAGGGCCATGTCACTGCTTCTCAGGAGGCCTCCGGGGAGGGAAGCCTACCCAGGGGACGTTTTCTACCTGCACAGCAGGCTCCTCGAAAGGGCGGCAAAGCTGTCAGACGAGCTGGGGGGCGGGTCCCTTACCGCGCTGCCTATCATTGAAACACAGGCAAACGACATATCCGCATACATCCCCACCAACGTGATATCGATTACGGACGGGCAGATATTCCTAGAAACGGAGCTGTTCTTCAACGGGCAGAGGCCTGCCGTGAACGCCGGCATTTCCGTTTCCCGCGTAGGCGGCAACGCCCAGATCAAGGCCATGAAGAAGGTGGCGGGCAAAATAAAGCTAGAGCTTGCCCAGTACAGGGAGCTTGCCAGCTTTTCGCAATTCGGCTCAGACATCGACAAGGACACGAAGGCGAGGCTGGACCACGGCTTGATCCTGATGGAAATACTGAAGCAGCCCCAATACAACCCGGTGCCGGTAGAGCACCAGGTCATGATAATCTACGCGGCGATAAACGATTACCTGGCTGACATACCGGTCGACCAGATAAAGAAGTTCGAAAGCGAGTTCCGCGATTTCATGGACACCCAGCACCCGCAGGTCGGGAAGAAGATCAGGACCACGGGTGACCTTGACGGCGAAACCGACGAAAAACTCAAGAGCGCCATATTGGAATTCAAAAAAATCAGGGAACAGGAGGCTTAAGGCATGGCGTCGAACAACATGCAGGACATCAAACGCAGGATAAAAAGCGTTAGGAGCACCGAGCACATCACCAATGCGATGAAGCTGGTTTCCGCTGCAAAGCTCAGGAAAGCCAAAGCCGCCTTTGAGAGGACGTCAAAAAATTTCCATTTCATAATAGAAGCCATCGAATCCGTTTTCAACAACGCCGACGAAGTCCCGGAGAAGTACCTGCCCGGCAATCGGGAGACTGGGAAGACCTGCTACATCATCGTGACCAGCAACAGGGGCCTTTGCGGAAGCTACAACTCAAACGTGATCAAGGAGGCGGAGCGCGGGATATTGGGCGACCCGGAAAAGCCGGCGCTGATCGCAATAGGAAGCAGGGGAAGGGATTATTTTGACAAGAGGGGGCACGACATCCGCTGCGAGTACCTCGGCCCGCCTGAAGCCATCTCTTTCCTTGAGGCGAAAGAGATATGCAAACCTGCAATAGGCATGTACGACTCAGGCGAAGTCGACGAGGTCAGGCTTGTTTACACTTCGTTCGTAAACACGCTGGAGCAGAGGGCGAAAAGCGTCACTTTGCTGCCATTCCACATCGAGCACGACCCTGAAGTCATCAAGCACGAAAGGCAAGTCGAGTACGAGCCTTCGGTAGAGGAAGTTTTTAATTACTTGGTCCCGAAATACGTCGAGATCAAGGTGTACGGCGCGATAGTCGAATCTGCGACCTGCGAGCACGCGGCGAGGCGGATGGCGATGGAAAACGCCACAGACAACGCGCGGGAAATGCTTGAAAACTTGTCGCTGTTCTACAACAGGGCAAGGCAGGCGGCTATCACGGATGAAATCATCGAAATCGTGGCTGGCTCGGAAGCGCAAAAATAGGAGGTGAAAGTGTTTGAATAAAGGGATTATACACCAGATTATCGGTCCTGTGCTGGACATTAAGTTCAAAGCCGAGGAGATGCCGCAGCTTTTGAACGCGATCGACATCATGTACCAGGGCAAGAGGATTGTGGCGGAAGTGGCGCAGCACATAGGCGACGACGTGGTCAGGTGCGTGGCGCTTTCGTCGACGGACGGCCTTTCGAGGGGGATGGAAGCCACCGACACGGGAGGGCCAATTCAAGTTCCGGTGGGTAGGGAAGTCCTAAGCAGGCTTTTCAACGTGATCGGCGAGACTATAGACGACAAAGGGGAGGTCGCGACGGAACTGAAGCATTCCATACACAGAGCCGCGCCGTCCTTTGAGGAACAAGACACCTCGTCCCAGATATTTGAGACCGGCATAAAAGTCATCGACCTGATAGCCCCCTACACCAGGGGCGGGAAAGTTGGCTTGTTTGGCGGGGCAGGCGTAGGGAAGACGGTGCTGATTCAGGAACTGATCCGCAACATCGCAAAGGAGCACGGAGGGATTTCAGTATTTGCAGGCGTAGGCGAGCGCACCAGGGAAGGCAACGACCTCTACAACGAAATGATAGACTCCGGCGTCATCGAGAAGACCGCCATGGTCTTCGGGCAGATGAACGAACCGCCCGGCGCAAGGATGCGGGTGGGGCTTACGGGGCTCACGATGGCTGAGTATTTCAGGGACGTGGAAGGCCTCGACGTGCTGCTGTTCATAGACAACATATTCAGGTTCACCCAGGCCGGCTCGGAAGTGTCGGCGCTGCTGGGGCGAGTCCCGGCTGCTGTCGGGTACCAGCCCACATTGGCTACGGAAATGGGCGCACTGCAGGAGAGGATCACTTCCACTAAAAAAGGGTCGATAACGTCGGTGCAGGCGATATACGTGCCGGCGGACGACTTGACTGACCCGGCGCCGGCGACCACGTTCGCCCACCTTGACGCCACCACGGTGCTCTCAAGGGCCATAACGGAGCTTGGCATATACCCTGCTGTAGACCCCCTCGACTCCACATCCAGGATAATGGACCCGCTGATCATCGGCGAAGAGCATTACAACACCGCGCGCAGCGTGCAGGAAGTACTCCAACGGTACACTGAGCTGCAGGACATAATCGCCATACTAGGCATGGACGAACTTTCGGACAGCGACAAGCTGGTCGTCGCCAGGGCGAGGAAAATACAGAGGTTCCTGTCCCAGCCCTTCGGCGTGGCTGAAGCGTTCACCGGCACCCCGGGCAAATACCTGCCGCTCAAAGAGACGATCAAGGGCTTTCGTGAGATATTGGACGGCGCTTGCGACGAAATCCCCGAATCCATGTTCCTGTACGCGGGCGGAATCGAAGAAGTAGTGGAAAGGTTTGAAAAGAGCAATGGCTAAGAGCTTCAAACTTCAAGTTATCACGCCCTCAAAGCTGTTTTACGAAGGCGACGTAGAACTGGTCATAGTCAGGACGCTGACTGGCGAGGAGGGCTACATGGCAGACCATTCCTGGGCCTGCAAGCTGCTGGACGTGGGCGACATCTGGATTCAGGAGGCCGGCGGCAAGGCTTTCAAAGGGGCGACGGTTGCCGGCGGGTTCGTCGACGTGATGAACGACATCATAATCTACACGGACGCTGCTGAATGGGCAGACGACATCGACAGGGAAAGGGCCTTGGAGGAGCAGGCTGCAGCTGAAAACTGGCTCAACGAGCACCTGGGCCCGGATGAAAACCCGGAGCACATAGAGAGGGCGCAAATCAGCGTCTCCAAGCAGAAGGCCAGATTGCACATGACTGACAGCACTAGCAGGAGAAGGAAATAGAAGCATTTTACAGGGGCTCGGGGAAGCCCCTTTTTTTTCGCCGGCCGGAGGGGTTACCGTCGAAATTATACAAGAATTCAACATTTTTTTGAACAATCTATTGTTGATTCAGATAAAATCTGGTATACTAGAATCATTCCTAAGAATTGTCAAATAAGCTTATCTAGTTGTCAAGTTGTCAAAAATTATGTTTTAAGAGGTGTGAAAAGTGAAAAACATGAAAGTATCCTTAAAGCTGATCGTCAGCTTTCTGATCGTTGTTGTCATGACGCTGGCTGTGGGCGGCGTCGGCATCGTTGGCATGATGAAAATCAACAATGCAGCATCGTCCATGTACGAGATGCAGACAGTGCCGATGCCAAATATGGCAAAAGCCTTGGAAACGATGCAAAAGATGAGGGTCAACGCCAGGGAGTACCTAGTCGGCGCGATGACAAATGACACGGGGAAAATTGAAAGCACAAAGGCAGCCGTCGAGAGCGACAAAGCGGTTATGAAAGAAAGCCTCGATTTATACGGAAGCACGATTCTTGACGCGGATGCGCAAGCCCTGTTCCAAGAGGCGCGGGATCTTTACGAGAAGGACTATCTGGATTTTATGGATCGGTGCTACGTTTTGGCGCAGGCAGACAATTCCGATCAAATAATCCGGGATTTGGACACTATCCGCCCAGCCATCAGCAAGATTGTAGGCAACTTTGAACAGTGCCTCGACATGAAGATTGAACGGGCACAAAGCGCGGACAGCAGCAACGACAAGCTTGCGTCTACCTTGCTTATGATAATTGTCGCCGTTCTTTTTGTCGTAGTTGCGGCTGCGCTGTTCCTTGCGATTTACATCTCAGGGCTGATCAGCAAGCCTCTCGTCCCGTTTACGGAATTTATGCGGAGGGCAGGAGGCGAAGGGGACATCTCGCTTCGCCAGGAGGACATCGACGTCATCAGCAAGTTTGCGCAGCAAAGGGACGAAATAGGCCAATGCATCGGAGCCGCCGCCTCCTTCATAAAACACACGAACCGAGTGGGCGAAGAACTGGAGACACTGGCGGG
>WRJV01000208.1 GCA_009778415.1 Clostridiales bacterium
TCACGCCGAGCCCGGCAGATTTCGCCAGCTGGCTGTCTGGGCGCACGCCGACTGACATTATCACCATGTCAGCGGGTATTTCTTCTTGGCCGGCTTCTACGCAGAGGCGATTTCCCCTGACGCTTATGGATTTGGCTGCTTTGCCCAAAACTAGCCGCACCCCGTTCAAGGCCAGGTGCCTGTGAACCTCGCAAGCCATGTCGTAGTCAAGCGGCGCTATAACCTGATCCGCCATTTCCACAATGGTGACCTCAAGGCCCGCGTTTTTCAGGTTTTCAGCCATCTCAACGCCTATGTAGCCCCCACCGAGCACTACTGCGTCACGCGGGTGCTCATTTTCTATGAATTCCTTGATTTTGTAAGTGTCGGGGATGTTCCTGATGGTAAAAACTTTTTCGTTTGCTGCCCCGTCGATCTTCGGGACCAGCGGGACGGCGCCCGGGGACAGGATCAAATTGTCATAGTTTTCCTGGTAAGTCTGCCCTGCCTTTAAATCTCTGACCGTTACGGTTTTCCTCTCTCTGTCGATAGCCGTGACTTCATGCAGCACGCGCGCATCCACGCGGAACCTGGCCTTGAAATCATTTGGGGTCTGCAGCGTCAACACCGATTTGTCCCTTATCTCCCCGCCCACGTAATAGGGCAAGCCGCAGTTGGCATAAGATACGTACTCTCCGCGTTCGAGCATAATAATTTCCGCAGTTTCGTCCAATCGGCGCAACCGCGCAGCCGCCGAGGCGCCACCCGCAACCCCGCCGACGATGATGATTTTTTTCATGACTTTCCTCCTTGCCTTTGCATTACTGCCATAACATATTCAAACATTTCTAATATATTTATATTTTCAGGATTTGTCAAGTAGTTCGTATGCAAAAATTGAAAAAATCAATGTTCGTGCATTTTTTATGCCCTTGTGGTATAATACTCCGTGACGAAAACCACTTTTTTGAAGGGATAAACGCACATGATTGACATTGCCCCCGTATTGTACAAGGACGAGAAACTGCTGCTGCTTGACCAGACGCTCCTGCCAAACGAAGAGCGGTACTTGGAGATTTCAACAAAAGAGGAAATATGGGAAGCGATAAAAAGCCTGCGAGTCCGTGGGGCGCCGGCCATAGGCGTCGCCGCCGCCTACGGCTTGTACGTTTCAGTCAGGGACGTCGAAACAAAGATGTTCGACGTATTCAAAGACGAGTTTTGCGCGGCGAAGGAACTTATAGGCGGCGCAAGGCCCACGGCAGTGAACTTGTCCTGGGCGCTTGAGAGGATGGAAAACAAGCTCATGGAGCTGCAGGAAAGGCACATATACGACATCAAGGAGCAGCTCCTTGCAGAAGCTGAAAAGATCAGGATCGAAGATGAAGACGCGTGCCGTGCCATGGGTGAGCACGGGCTTTCGCTCCTTGCGCCCGGCATGGGCGTTTTGACCCACTGCAACGCCGGGACGATCGCCACATCAAAATACGGCACATGCCTTGCGCCCATATACCTGGGGCATGAGAGAGGGTACAATTTTCGGGTTTTCGCAGACGAAACCAGGCCGCTCCTGCAAGGTGCCCGCCTGACGGCGTGGGAGCTTTTCAAAGCGGGCGTCGACGTGACTCTGATCTGCGACAGCATGGCGTCGATCGTCATGAAAAACGGTTGGGTGGACGCAGTGGCAGTCGGTTGCGACCGCATGGCTGCAAACGGCGACGGAGCCAACAAAATAGGCACGTCCGGGGTAGCGGTGCTGGCAAAAGAGTACGGCATCCCCTTTTACATGTTCGCGCCGACTTCGACGATAGACTTAGCCACGCCTTCGGGGCGCGAGATCGAGATTGAGCAAAGGGACGGTGGCGAGATATACAGGATGTGGTATGCGAAAGACATGGCGCCGGAAGGGGTAAAGACGTACAACCCGGCATTTGACGTGACGGACGCGAAATACATAACTGCGGTGGTAACGGAAAAAGGGGTGGTGCGCCCGCCCTACGAAGAAAATTTGAAGAAGGTCTTTGAACAAGGATGAGCCGAAAAAAAGCATACACTTTAATGATAATAGCCACATTGTTTTGGGCAGGGGCCTTCATAGCGGGGAAATACTGTGCGCCGTACATTCCCCCGTTCACCTTGGTTTTTCTCAGGTTTCTGATCGCCTCGGCAGTCTTAGGGCCTGCTTTGAAGGTTTTGCCGATTGAAGAGAAATACAAGCTAAGGAAAAGCGACATGAGGTTTCTTGTGAACACGTCGATTGTCGGCATGTTCGGTTACCACGTCCTTTTCTTTGCTTCGCTGCACTACACCACTGCAATGAACGCTTCGATATTGGCAGCGACAAACCCGATACTGACGGCAATAATATGCGCGGTTCTTTTCAAGCAGTACATAAACAGGGCGATGCTTGGCGGGATACTGCTTTCGCTGGCCGGCGTGCTGATGACGATAACCGGCATGAAGTGGGAAGTGGTGTCAGGCCTCAGCTTCAACCGGGGCGACATATTCATGATAGCCGCAGTCACACTGTGGAGCCTTTACGTTTCGGTAAGCAGGAAACGCACCATGCCGCCTGTGCATTTTACGCTCTACAATTTCGTCATAACGGCAATACTGACATTCCCGCTGGCCCTTTCCGAAAACCCGCTTTCATGGATGCCCGGCGCAGGCCCAGCAGCTTGGCTTGCAGTCGTATACATGGCTGTATGCCCGTCGGTGTTCAGCTACTGCGTCATGCAGGTGGTGATCAAGGAGCTTGGCTCGCAGCGCACGGCCATTTTCTACAATTTCGTGCCTGCGTTTTCAATGCTGTTGGCTGTGCTGATACTGGGGGAAGCGTTTGAAGCTGTCAAGCTTGCCACGATGTTCATCATCGTAGCCGGCGTCGTGATCTGCCAGTACGCGGGAGAAAGGATGGAAAAGCCAAAACCATGAACATATTCCAGAAAAACGCGAAAAAGCTCGTGATCCTGGCCACCATAGCCGGGGCGGCCTCCGTGGTGTTTATCAGGCTCATCGAAACAAACCAGATGGCGATGGGCTTTTACCGGCTGGGCTTTGCGGTGATAATGTTTTCGATCCCCATCGCTTTGGGAGGGTACAAGGATTTCAGAGGGCTGACCAAGAAGGACGTCGCTTACTGCGTTTTAGCCGGCTTTTTCCTGTTCTGCCACTTTACCTGCTGGTTCACCGCAGTGAAGAACACCACCATAGCCAGCGCAGCCGTGCTGGCGTCCCTCCACCCCCTTGTGATACTGCTCGTGACCTACGTGTTCATGAAGCAAAAGGTGAACATGAAAGCGGTCGTCGGGATATTGATAGCCCTGTCAGGAGGGGCGGTGATTGCAGGATTTGACTACAGTTTTACGAGAAGCGACATCTTTGGCGACGCTTGCGGGCTGCTTACTGCCGTTTTCTTTGGCTTTTATTTTCTCGTAGGGAGCAAGATGCGCTCGAAAATACCAAATATAAACTACGTTTTCCTAGTGTTCGGCTCCTGCTGGGTGTTTTTCACCATAGCCATGTTCGTGACAGGCACACCGTTTACCGGCTACCGGCCCATCGACTACTTTTGGATATTCGCAATGGCAGTGGTCTGCCAGCTGATTGCCCACGCCATGTACAACTGGTGCATGGGGTACGCCTCGTCGCTTTACGTTTCAGTATGGGTTTCGATAGACCCGGTTTTTTCCACCGCGTTTGGCGTCGTGTTCTTCCACGAGCTCCCTGCCATCTGGCAGTACATTGGGGGCGCCATAGCAATCTCAGGGCTTGTGTATTACAATTACCACGAGGAAAAAACAAAAGTTGCAAAACAGGAGGGTCCGCATGGCGTATAAAGTGAAACTGGACATTTTTGAAGGCCCGTTCGACCTTCTCGTTTACCTGATCGAAAACGCCCGCATGAGCATTTACGACATCCAAGTGGCGGAAATAACCAGCCAGTACATGGAATACATTGAAAAAGCGAAAGCCTTTGACATAGCGCTGACTACCGAATTCATGGTTCTCGCTGCGGTGCTGATCGAGATAAAATCAAGGATGCTCCTGCCCCGCACCAAAACAGAAGGCGATGGCGACATGGACGCAGGCGACCCCAGGAGCGAGCTGGTTGCGCGGCTGCTTGAGTACAAGCGCTTCAAAAATGCCGCCGAACTGCTGGAAAAATGCGAAGAACAGGCGATGCTCACCTTTGAAAAACCAAAAGAGGACCTTGCAGAGTTCACGGGGGAGCCGGACATCTACCTGAGCCTGGACATCAAGCGCTTCGTAACTGCGTTCAACCAGTTCCTGCAGAAAAAGAAGAGAGTCGAGGAAATAAAGAAAAACTACGCGATAGCCGAGGAGGCGCGGCAGACCACAGAAGAGAAAATGGATTTCATCAGGTCGGTGTTTCGGGTCAAAATGAAGAGGACCATAAACTTCAAAGACTTGATAGGACCAAAAGACGACAAGTACGAAGTAGCCGCCACTTTTGCGGCAATTTTGGAAATGGCGAGGCTGAAAGCCGTGAAGCTCAAACAGCCAGTGCCGTTTGGAGACATAAAAATCACGGAAGGGGTGAAGCAGGATGGCCAGCAGGAAAACGATAAAGTCAGCGTTTGAGTCTCTGATGTTCGTGTGGGGGGAGCCGCTTGACGCAAAGCTCGCGGCAGAACTGTTCAACATGAAACCAGGCGACGCTTACAGCTGCTTCAAGGAGCTGCAGGAAGAATACGAACAGGAGGGCAGGGGCATCGTCATCAGGGAAATTGACGGCTGCTTCCAGTTTGCAACTCGGGCAGAAAACGCCGAATACATCGAACGGCTCTGTACGCCCGTGAAACAAAAGAGGCTCACCCAGTCGGCGCTTGAAGTGCTGGCGATCATCGCCTACAAGCAGCCCGTCACAAGGGGCGAAATCGAAGCCATCCGGGGGATCAAGTGCGACAGGGTGCTGGAAGGGCTCGCGAAAAAAGAGCTGATAGGCGAAGTGGGGCGCTCAAACGCAATCGGCAGGCCGATACTGTACGGCACGACCCCGATGTTCCTCCGCCACTTCGGATTCACAGACCTAGGCGACCTGCCTGAAATCGAAGACATCGAAAGCAGCCTTGGCGATGAAGAAGCAGCTGGCGAGCAGGACTCAAGGCAGATGACGCTGAGTTTTGGGGAGTGAAATGGACGCCAATAAAGCAAATCTATTTGAACAGCTCTACAATGAAAATTTCGTAAAAGTTTATAGATTGGCTCATGGATTAGTTAAGAATTCTTTTGATGCAGAAGAAATCACACAAGAATCCTTTCTGAGGGCGTTTCGATTTTACGATTCCTTTCGGGAGGACAGCTCTTTCTTTACTTGGATTTACAGAATTACGCTTAACGTCGCAAACGACTATCTAAAAAAGAAAGAAAAAATGGCGGTACAAAGTTTGGAAGATGCGGGGTATGTCATTGACGAAATTATAGACCATGCGCAAACTTTCGACCCCGAAATGGAATATCTGGAACATGAAGCTAAAGCTATGTGCCTTCATTCTGTAACAGAATGCTTGGCGGGGGATCAAAGGAAAATATTCTGCTTGGCCGTCACTCTGGGATTGCCACAGAAAACGGTGGCGGAAATTTTAGACAGTTCTGTCGGGGCTGTAAAGACAGCTTTGTACAGAGCCAAAAAGCGTTGGTTTGGGTATATGGAGAACAGGTGCAGCCTGATCAACAAATCAAACCCTTGCCATTGTAAGCAGTGGGTAAAATTTGGATTGTCGCAGGGCTGGTTTTCGCCCGATGAAGCCAGAGACATTATCATAACCCCGAATCCGGTGCTGGTAAATGAAGTGCTGGACTTGCGCTCATTGAGAGAACTTTACAAAACGCTGTATTCTGAATCCGATACCGAGAATATCGCTGAAAGAATCAAGTCGGGCATCAAGAAGAAAGAATGGGAAATTTTCTCATAAATCAAATTTGCCTGTAACCTTTTTATCTGCCTACAGTCTAACTTTTTGAAACGATAAACAAGGAGGTTATAGGTATGTCTATAGCAGAAATCTCAGTAACCAGCATGAACCGAATTAAACCAAACCATGTAGCAAACCATCAAACTTATGAATTTGACAGGTATGATGTCAGCGGTTTGGTACATGAAAACAAGTGTACCGTGACGTTTTACTCTATATGTCCGGGAAAATCGAATTATCCATATCATTATCACACAGCAAATGAAGAGGTGTTTTACGTTATCAACGGGCATGGGCTGCTTGAAACCCCAGTAGGCGAAATTGCCGTTGCTGCCGGTGACGTTGTCGTTTTCCCCGCTTGCAAAGAGGGGGCGCATAGGTTGAAAAACACTTCCAAAAGCGAATTGTTGACTTATTTGGATGTTGATACAAACAATTCCCCTGACGCGGTTATCTATCCGTATACCAACAAAGTGGGTGTTTTTGTGAACGGGGAGCTACCAAAATTCTATTTGCAGGATTCCAATGTTCCTTATTACAAAGGCGAGTAGTAACATTTGTCAAGCATGGGGGATGCTCGTGAAATCCGATATCTCACGGTTGATGGTGCAAAGGTCTGCAACAGTCAAATCATGGACGTTTCGGTGGCCTGTTATTCGGGCGAACTGCTTCAGCTCAGTGAATGACACATTCAGATAATTTGCAACCCGCTTCGCGGCAGCGTCAATGTTGAGCCGCCCGCGCAATTCAAGGTCTTGCGTGGCTATCCCTACAGGGCATTTCCCTGAACCGCAAATCCTGTACTGCTGGCAGGCGGCAGCAATCAATCCCGCCGTGGCAATTGCAACAGCGTCCGCACCCATTGCCAGCGCTTTGGCAAAATCCGAAGATGCGCGAAGACCTCCCGTTATGACCAAAGAAATGTCCGAATTCACAGAATCCAAGTATTTTCTGGCTCTGTGCAATGCGTAAATCGTCGGTACGCTGGTGGCGTCGCGGATGATTTTCGGGCTTGCCCCGGTGGCGCCGCCCCGCCCGTCGATAGTTATGAAGTCCGGTGCTCCCTGAACGCAAAACGCTAGGTCGCTCTCGATCCTGCCAGCGGCTATCTTGACGCCGATGGGCCGCCCTTCAGACTGCTCGCGCAATTGGTCAATCAGCTTCTTCAGGTCGCCTGCGGTGTTGATGTTTTCAAATTTTGAAGGGCTGTGGATGTCTTGGCCTTCCGGTTTGCCGCGCAC
>WRJV01000209.1 GCA_009778415.1 Clostridiales bacterium
GCCTTCGCGTAATTGCGGTTGTCCTGCTCGTTCTGGGATGAATGCATCCCCGGCTCGTCGGCTGTTATCAGCACCATTCCACCGCCTACCCCAAGATACGAGAAAGTAAAGAGCGGGTCGGCAGCCACGTTGAGCCCGACTTGCTTCATCGACGCCATGCTCCTAGCCCCTGCGATTGACGCCCCCACTGCCGCCTCCAGCGCGACTTTTTCATTTGGCGCCCATTCTGAACACACTTCTTCGTATTCGATCAGATTTTCCATGATTTCCGTGCTCGGGGTTCCCGGGTATGCAGACGCGAACACAACGCCGGCTTCGTAAGCACCCCTTGCGGCAGCTTCGTTTCCGGTCATCAGCTTTTTCATAATTCAATCTCCTTGATCAGGTTCACCATCTCCAGTGCCGCCATTGCGGAATCGTACCCCTTGTTTCCCGATTTTGCCCCTGCCCGTTCGATGGCCTGCTCGATGTTTTCCGTCGTCAGCACCCCGAATATGACAGGCAGCCCACTGGACAGCGACACGCTGGCTATCCCTTTTGAAACCTCGTTGCAGACATAGTCGTAGTGGGACGTGCTGCCTCGGATCACTGCGCCTAGGCAGATGACTGCGTCGTATTGCCCGCTGCCGGCCATTTTTGATGCGATCAGCGGAATTTCAAACGCTCCCGGCACCCATGCCAAGTCTATCGATTCCTCGCTCACGCCGTGGCGCTTCAAGCAGTCCAGCGCCCCGTCAAGCAGTTTTGACGTTATGAATTCGTTGAAGCGCGTGGCAACTATGCCCACTTTGATTTCCTTTGACACTAATTTTCCTTCAAAAATCCTCATTTTATTCCTCCTCACGCGGGCTGTCGCCCGCAACCTGCGCACAAGCGCTGATTATCAACTTGATCCCGTTCAATAAGACAGGATATGCCCCAGTTTTTCCTTTTTTGTTTTCAGGTAGAACAGATCGTATGGCGTTGCGTCCATCTGTATGGGGATGCGGTTTTTGATTTCCATGCCGAAATCGGCAAGGCCGTACACCTTCTGCGGATTGTTTGTAAGGAGGTTCAGCTCCTTGACCCCCAGATGGCGCAAAATCTGCGCCCCTATGTAGTATTCGCGCAAATCGTCTTCAAAGCCGAGTGCCTCGTTGGCTTCAACGGTGTCCATGCCGCAGTCCTGCAGCTCATAGGCCTTAAGCTTGTTCACAAGCCCGATGCCTCGCCCTTCCTGGCGCATGTACAGGAGCACCCCCCTGCCCTTCTGCTCTATCTGCGTCATCGCAGCTGCGAATTGCTCGCCGCAGTCGCAGCGAGCAGACCCGAAGGCGTCGCCGGTCAAGCATTCGGAATGGACACGGCAGAGCAGGTCCTTCCCGTCGCCGATTTCACCTTTGACCAGCGCCACGTGGTGCTCCCCGCTCATCCTGTTGACGTAGCAGTGCGCCATGAATTCCCCGTATTTTGTGGGGAGGTCTGCAACGGCGACGCATTCGACCAGGCTGTCGTTGATCTTGCGGTAAGTCCGCAAATCCTTGATGGTAATGAACTTAAGGTCCCATTTCTTTGCGAGTTCCATCAGCTCAGGGGTCCTCATCATAGTCCCGTCATCGCGCATGATCTCGCAGCACAGCCCGCATTCCGCAAGGTTTGCGAGGCGCATCAGGTCAACAGTCGCCTCAGTGTGCCCGCCTCGCTCAAGAACGCCGTTTTTTCTGGCGAGCAGCGGGAACATGTGGCCGGGCATCCTGAAGTCTTCGGGCTTGGCGTCAGCGCTGGCGCAGCGCATGGCTGTTATCGAGCGCTCCGCTGCAGAAATGCCTGTAGTAGTGCTGACGTGATCAACAGACACGGTGAAAGCCGTGTTGTGGGTATCGGTGTTCTGCTTGACCATTTGCGGGAAACGCAGCTTGTTGCAGAGTTCTTCGCTCAAAGGCATGCATATCAGGCCTTTGCCGTGGACCGCCATGAAATTCACCTTTTCCGTAGTGGCGAACTGGGCTGCGCAGATAAAATCCCCCTCGTTTTCACGGTTTTCGTCGTCTGTCACGAGGATTATTTTTCCGTCTCTGAGATCGTCCAGCGCATCTTCAATCGTGTCGAATTCAAACATCCTAACCTCCTGTGTATCCGAATTTCGTCAAAAATTCCATCGTAATGCCGCTTTCCGGCTTTTCCATAAGCTCGTGGCTCATAAATTTTTCAACGTACTTCCCGATGATGTCGCATTCGAGGTTCACCTCACCCCCGGCCGGTTTCCCAGCTAGCGCAGTGACTTTTGACGTGTGGGGGATCACGGATACGACAAACCAGCCCTGAGCTGTTTCTGTCACCGTCAGGCTTATCCCGTCTACTGCAACCGAGCCTTTTTCAACGATGTATCTCATCACATGGCCCGGTGCCTTGATCTTGTACAAAACAGCGTTGCCGTCGGTTTTGACTTCCGCTATTGTGCCGGTTCCGTCAACATGGCCCGAAACGATGTGCCCCCCAAACCTCCCGTCAGCCGGCATCGCTCTTTCCAGGTTGACCTTGCTTCCTGTTTTCAAGCTGCCGATCGCCGACCTTGCCAAGGTCTCGTGCATTACGTCTGCCGTGAAGGTTTTTCCGGCAAGCCCGCTGACTGTGAGGCAGACGCCGCTCACCGCTACGCTGTCGCCGATTTTCAGGTCGCCAAAAATCAAGTCGCCGCTTATCGTGAGAGCAGAAAAATTAGCGCCCCTTTTTTTTCCTTGCACTGTGCCTGTTTCTTCGATTATCCCAGTGAACATTTTTGCACCACGTCGCTTTCTATCAGAATGTCCCCTTCTATCTGTGTGATCACGCTGTTTGTCAGGAGAAAAGCGCTGTCCGGGGATGCCGCGCCGATTCCAGCCACCGGAGTCTTCGCGTCGGCGCCCCCAAGGATTTTTGGCGAGACGTAAGCCTGGACCCTGTTCACGATCCCACAGCTTAAAGCCGACCAGTTCAGGCTGCCACCGCCTTCCAGCAGGACGCTGTCGATTTTCTCTCTGCCAAGCTCTGTCATCAGCTCGTTTAGGTCGATATACCCGCCTTTTTCAGAAACCGTTATTATTTTGCACCCTTTGGCGGCATACCCGCGCTGCCTTTCCTCATCCATGCATGACGTAGCTATTATCGTCGGGACGCCTATGGCCGTAGTGACAATGCTGGAATCAAGGGGCGTCCGCAAGTGGGTGTCGCATATGATCCTCACCGGGTCCCTGCCGTTTTCCAATCGGCACGTCAGTAGCGGGTCGTCCTGTGTCACAGTGCCTACCCCGACCATTACGGCTGAAAACCTGTGGCGGTCCATATGAACCTTGTGCCTGGCCGCTTCCCCCGTTATCCACTTGGACTTCCCGGTGTAGGCGGCGATTTTGCCGTCCATCGTCATGGCGTATTTCATCACCACAAATGGGGTGCCCTTGGTAATGTAGTGAAAAAACACTTCGTTCAACTTGCGGCACTCCTGCTCCAAAACCCCTTCTGCCACCTCTATACCGTGCTGCCTCAGCATCCCGGCGCCTTTGCCCGACACTAGAGGGTTTGGGTCGCTTGCGCCCATGACTACTTTGCTGATGCCGCTTTCTATGATGGCGCCTGTGCACGGCGGCGTCCTGCCGAAATGGCAGCAGGGTTCAAGGGTCACGTACAAGGTTGCGCCGCAGGCTTCAGAAGCGCAGGACGCCAGAGCGTTACGCTCCGCGTGGGGCTCGCCGTATTTTTCGTGATAGCCGCACCCGATGATTTCACCGTCCTTGACGATGACCGCGCCAACCATCGGGTTTGGGTTCACAAAGCCGCAGCCCATAGCAGCTAAGTCAAGTGCCAGTTTCATGTATTTTTCGTCGTTCATTTTCACCCTCTGCTAAATTCAAAAACGCCCTGTCGATTTCGATCAAGGCGGCTGGAAACAAATAAAGCGTTCATGCGCAGATATTGCACCCTCTTCTTTCATCCAGACTTTACTGTCGGCTCCGGAATCTCACCGAATCAGCCATGCGGCTCGTGGGCTGTACCACCGGTCGGGAATTTAACCCTGCCCTGAAGAATCTGATTAATTATATCACCGTCGGCTGGCAAATGCAATTAAAAAATCCAATTTTGACGCTCCATAAATCTCTCCAAATTTATGCAAATTACTTTTCGCTCCTTGCAAACATTGGGTATCTTCACTCCATTTGGTTTGCTTTCTTCTTGTGTCACAACAATTCCAGAACAAAACTCTGCCTTTGCAATCAAGAATGGATCGGCAACCGGTGTTCCCCTCAAGATGTTTTTTCGAGAAACCAAATCCTGAAAACGTTTGTTTGAAAAAATATCTCTAACCAACATCAACTCCTCTTGGTTGGCAAGCTGAAAGAATTTAGTAGTAATGGTTGCTCTGTCAATAAAGGGATTCCTATTAAAAAAGAAGTCGAGCTCCCGTTGTGCCTCTCTCACAGAAATCATTTCACCTTTGTTCACCAATCTATCAACGCTCGTCCAAAGCGACGGGAACCGTCCTTCATAATAGTGCTTAATGAGTATGTTTAATGAGCTGCTATCAAACACATAAATGCTCAAATAACTGCCCTCCTTAAATAGTTTGCTTCATACTCAGGAAGGTTTTTCTCCTTGATGTTAAGGTATTCAGCCAATTGTGCTGAGGAAATATTATTGCTGAAATAAGCATCAAACGCCATCCTGAGATACTGCTCGCCCAGATACGACATCTCATTAATGTAGTAGGAGCCACCACTATTGGATTTGTGATTTGCAATCATCTCCTCATGCCATTTTGATGTGAGGCAATCGTAGTCTGACTGTGCAATCATTTTGTAATCAAAAAACTTTCTCAGCACCAATTCCCTGCTCACTGAAAATTCCGTAGCAATAGCCGCAACGTTTTTTTCATCAGCGTCGTGATTTGAAATGATCATCTCGAATTCTGCGTCAGGCAAGAGAAATTCAGCTGCAAATTTGTTGCATTGAATCTCAATGTCTCTTGAAGCCTTGTCGTAAAATTCAATTGCATTATTGTCGTGCAAAAAATCAATGCCGCTCGTATGTGACAGCAAGTGCCAAAACTCATGGAAGATGGTAAAAATCTGCCTGTTCTTCGAATTCGAGCTGTTTATGTATATTATCGGGAAGTGCTCATCGTACAGGCAAAATCCAGAGTATTCGATTTCCTTGAACGGATTCCGAAATACAAATATACCAGAATCAGTAACCTTTTCGCGCCAAACCCTCAGTGCAAGTTCAGAATTCCTCCATGATTTTTGTTCAGCTATAGAAACACCAAGGTACTTTCGTAAATTGTCGGCAACTTCGGGAATGTCTGCGCCCGTTATTTCCTTGAGAGAATTCCCTTGGCTAAATGAATCGCGCCCCTCGTTAAGCTCATACAAATTGTCGATCATGATTTCAGCTTCCCGGAAAACCTTCAATACAGAAGAAGGTATCCTGTTATAAACGGTGTCAGGTGTCGTTCTGAAAGAAACCTTAACTTTTGACGATTCCGGCGGCTCAGAGAAAAAAAACACTGCCATCGGAATTTTATATATTTCATATGCCAACTTCTCAAGCTGTGCATAGGTTGGCGATGAAAAACCCGCTTCCCAGCTTTCAATCACATTTGGCGCTTTCTTCATCTTTATTGCGACATCATCTATCGACAGATTTAATTCCTTTCTTGCCCAAGCAAGCACATCGATATTAATTGGACAAGACATATTCATTGTTGCCATTTCAATAACCTCTCTGTTCTTATCATTATATGCTAAAACACTTGCCAATACAAGAAAATAATAATCGTTGACAAAACCGCAAAAGCGAATTAGAATATAATTCCAACGCGGACGATTCCTGTGCGCCGCACTAGGGCAGCGCATGCATAAGACGTGGAATCCAAAGATACGTGAGGGCTCATCATGATAGAAATAAAAAACGTCACTAAAAAATACGGCAAGCTTGTCGCAAACGAAAACATCTCGATGAACGTCAAAGACGGCGAAATGGCAGTACTGCTGGGCCCCAACGGCGCAGGCAAGTCCACGCTGATCAAGTCGGTCTGCGGCCTTCTCCGGTTTGACGGCAGCATACTGATAGACGGGTTTGAGAACCACACCGTGCAGGCAAAGCGCTTGCTCGGCTATGTGCCGGAAATCCCAAGCATGTTCGGAATGCTGACAGTCTACGAGCACCTTGAATTTATAGCAAAAGCGTACAAGCTGGAAAACTGGAAAAGCCTGGCTGATGAACTGCTTGCGCGGCTTGAGCTTGATGACAAGGCAAAAAAGCTCGGCAAGGAACTTTCAAAAGGCATGCAGCAAAAGGTAAGCATATGCTGCGCCCTGCTCCACAAGCCGAGGGCAGTCATATTCGACGAGCCCCTGGTCGGCCTTGACCCTCATGCCATCAGGGAGCTAAAAAACCTGTTCGAGGAGCTCAAGCAGTCGGATTCGAGCCTCATCGTCAGCACCCACATGATCGAAACCATGGAGGACAACTGGGACACTACGTACATCATGCAAAACGGCAAAGTCCGCGCGTCCGCAGACAAGGCCGATCACGACAGCACTAGCCTCGAATCGCTGTATTTCTCAATAACCGAAGGAGGCTCAAATTGAAAAGCATCATTTACCTATTAGCAATGTCGATTAAAAACCGGGTGCTTGAACTGAGGAAAAAGCCCCGGCTCCTGATACCCTACTCCCTCGTCGTACTGCTGATCGCCGCGATGGTTCTCCTGAGCAGGTCAACTGAGGTGGACCCTGATGCCAGCTCCAACTTCCCCACGCTGAAACTGATGTTTTTTGCGCTGTCCACCTATTCGCTGGGTTGGGGCGTATACAGGGGCGTTTCTGCCGGTGGGAGCTTCTTCGACATGAGCGACGTGAACTTCCTGTTCGTGTCACCGCTGAACCCGAGGGCGATCCTGCTCCACGGAGTGATCAGGCAGACGAAAATCGCCTTCTTCGCAGGCTGCTTCATCCTTTTCCAGTCGGCAAACCTCAAGCGCAGTTTTGGCCTTGATTTTTCTTCGATACTGGTAGTCTTTGCAGGCTTCTTTTTGGCAATGATGCTTTCCGAAACCATAGCAATGTTCATCTACAGCAAAACCAACGGCAGCCCTATGAAGCAAAACATTGCAAAAGCACTTGCAGTAGCGGTTTTCGTGCCAGCAGCGGCAAAATTCGCCCTC